>NZ_DATHKG010000022.1:0-38696 GCF_035489435.1 Flavitalea sp. | reverse complement strand
AATTGCCATAAGCACGTTTCACTTCTGTTGAGGGAACACGATCCCACATTTCTTCATAAAAACGCGCGCCTTCATCTAACCATTGATAAGTTTGCAGCATATCGGGTGCATCGTAACCATAATACACATCCATAAAATCCGCCACTGATTGTTCGATGGAAGGTTTACCTATTGACCATCCATATTGCATGACGGTTATCCATCCCAACCAGAACGCTTCATTGTGAAGTCCATTATCATCCCAGGCCGCTGCAAATGTTCCTTTAAGATGAGGCCCGTTTGACAGGATATTGGGAATGGCAACCGCAGCCTCTTTCAGCCTGCCTTTGGCAGGTGCATCATTTTGGTTATCGCCATTTATTGCACCAAAATAATTGGGAAACAGTTCTTCTGATCCCTGCATGGATACATATGCTAACTGTTTCATGCCAGCATTATTTTCTTTATCTACCCAATCTTTATTACTGTGGGGTGAACTGGTATTATCTCCCAATGCGCCGTCTATCAATGATGATGGAAGCTGATGAATATGCTTAGCCAAAAGCGGGTATTCAACCCAGGCAATGACCTGCCTGCCACGTTTTTGCATCCATTCATTCGCCCTTTTCACAAAGTCAACCCAGGCCTGGCTGCGGTTCTCTTCATTGTATTCCTTTTTGCACTTATCACATATACCGGCATAATACACTTCATCAGTTGACACCAAAAAATACTTAACGCCAGGCGTGGCATCAATCATGTCCTGGAACATATCGAAGATGAGTTGAATCGCCTCCTCATCGCACATACATGCCTGGTAATTATTCCCATCAGCACGTAGATGAGCAAACTCCTGGTGTTTCAAAACATAAGCCATGTGAGCAGGAGCCTGCACGTTCGGTATCAGTTCTATGAAACGGTCATGCGCATACGCAGTCAGTTCCAGCATTTCTGATTTTGTAAATGCACCAGGTGCCCCGATCACCGGATGACGAGGAAATTCATATTTATCGTAAATCTCAAATGCCACTGCATTTACTTTGAAAAAAGCGGCCCAGTCCAGGTAACGTTTCAGTGTTTCCAGCTTGTCCTGGTGGTGCTTGGTATCCCAGTGCATGATCCTTAACTCCAGGTCGGGCCAATCCGTTAGTTTTCCCGTTGGCAGACTGAAAGAATCCCCGGAAGGACGAAGCAATTGTAAAAGACTTTGCACTCCATAAAATAAGCCGGCTTCAGCGTTTGCGGATATCTTAATCAATTCCGGCGCTATCTCCAACTGGTAGGCTTGTTGTTGAAGAATCTCAGGGATTTTAGTATTCTTAACATTACCCGGCTTCAGGTCAAGGATAATCTTCTTGTTACCTGAGGCAGCAAATTTTAGGTCGCAAAATTCACCGGCACCATCGTGAAGGCGCTGAACTGCCTTCTGGCATTTATTATTTACTACGCTTATGGTCCAGCTTTTATCGATAAGAATATTTTTACCGGTAAGGTTGCATTGCTGTGGAGCAGGAATGAGGCTGTAACCGGCTTTTCGAAGATCATTTACGATTTCGTTATTTGCAGACCAGGGGTTCAGTTCAGTATTTTGCAGGTTGGTGAGTGCACCAAATTGTTTAAGTGGCAATAATCCGGCAGTAGTAAATAATCCCGCCGCCTGTAAAAATCTTTTCCTGGTAAATGCCATAATAATTTTTTTATACAGCCATCTCGTTACATTAGCTTATATCACCCGTTTTTAATTGCTTTACCGCATGATCAACTGCTCTTGCTGTCAGTGCCATGAAGGTCAGTGAAGGATTTTGTGTAGATGTTGATGTCATGCATGCACCATCGGTAACATAAACATTCTGACATTCATGAAGCTGGTTCCATTTATTCAGCAGGGAGGTCCTGGGATCTTTTCCCATTCTCACGCCGCCCATTTCATGAATGTCAACTCCGGGATTCTGAGTAGAATTATGTGTCTTGATATTGGTGAAACCGGCTACTGTCAGCATTTCTGTGAACTGGTCGAAATAATCCTGTTTCATTTTCTCGTCATTATCATCATACACTACAGAAATCTTTAACAACGGAATTCCCCAATCATCTTTTTTGCTATGGTCAAGACTTACGAAGTTTGTTTCCTTCGGAATGGTTTCACCCATCATATGAGAACCTATCTTCCACGGTCCTATTTCCCGGTTTAACAGCCTTGCCTTTAAATCTTCTCCAAATCCTGATGAATCATTATGCGAGCTTCTGTATGCTGAAAAGCCTGATGCATATCCACGAAGGAAATTCGTTTCCTGTTTAAATAAATTTCTAAACCTTGGCATGTACCCGCCTCCTGCAGGATTTCTTCCTACGGTCGTGAATTCCTTCAGGCCATCGAACTGTGCATTGATCCTTGCGCTGTAGTTGTGAAAGGCTACAAACTTCCCCATGACGCCGCTGTCATTTCCTAATCCATTGGGGAACCTGTTCGAGGTGGAATTCAGCAATAATAAATTCGTATTCAAGGCCCCGGCGTTCACAAAAATCACCTTCGCGAAGTACTCAATTACTTCTTTGGTCTTCGTATCAATTACCCTGACACCTGTGGCTTTTCCCTTTTGTTCATCATAGATCACAGATTGAACTACCGAGAAAGGCCGCAAGGTTAAATTACCCGTCTTTTCCGCCCAGGGAATGGTAGAGGAATTGCTGCTGAAATAACCTCCAAGCGGGCAGCCTCTCTGGCAAAGATCACGGCTCATGCATTGGCCCCGGCCCTGTTCGAGGTGTATCGGTTTTGGCTCAGATAAATGCGCTACTCTTTCACTGATCACATGCCTGTGCTCGTATTTTTCTATTAATTTATTTTTGAAATAATCTTCGACAGCATTGAGTGGAAAAGCGGGCAGAAATTCTCCATCGGGTAACTGTTTCAGTCCATCCCTGTTCCCTGAAATGCCCGCAAATTTTTCAACATGACTATACCAGGGCGCAATGTCCTTATAACGTATGGGCCAATCAACCGCAAATCCATCTCTTGCCGGACCTTCATAATCAAAATCACTCCATCGCTGTGTTGCCTTTGCCCACATTAATGATTTACCGCCAACCTGGTAACCACGTATCCAGTCGAATGGTTTTTCCTGGACATAAGGATGCTCGGCATCTTTTACAAAAAAATGTGCAGCATCTTCGCGGAATGCGTAGCAACGGTTGATGATCGGATTTTTCTTTTGAGTATCAAGCGGCATCTCTCCTCTGTGTTCGAATTCAAAAGGAAACTTATTGGCTGTGGGATAATCTTTTATATGCTTAACATCCCTGCCCCGTTCGAGCACGAGCGTTTTGATCCCTTTCTCCGTAAATTCTTTGGCCGCCCATCCTCCACTTATTCCGGAACCGATGACGATGGCATCAAACGTACGGTCTTTAACTGAAGTTTTTAATTTGTCTCCCATTCACTAACTTATTTATCAGCAGGTTTAACAGGGGAATATCCATTGTATTTAACGGAAGGTATCATTTCATATTTTTCAACATCCATCACAACATATTTCGATGTCATGAAACCCTCTATAGTTCTTTGCTTCATGATCTTATAAAACTCATATGTCTCTTCAGAATATCCTTCATTTCTTTCCACTTCCATAAGCACCTGTTGCTTTTGTTTTTTCGCACAGTTTATGAATGATGTACTGAAGCGTTTTTCCGTGCTTTCGTCCAATTGTTTTAACCCATTAATAAATTTTTGTTGTTCATCTTTTTCATAACAGTCGTCCAGCATTTTCAATACAAATAAATGACTACCTGTTTCCCTGGCACCCGGAATATCTGTAAGTGGAATTATGGTTGAAGCTATTTCCGCAAGAAGATTTTCCTGGTGGGCTGTGATGTCGATATTCTTTAAATCAATTGATGATTTCCCGGAATTCCTCATGCAGGAAGGCAGTATGACAATGCCACCGGCGAAAAGCATTATGTCTCTTATAGCGACCCTTCTTTCCATAATAAACACATTTGTTATGGTATTCAACGAATCTGTTATCCTCAATAACCCGGATTTTGTTGCAGTGCCGGAGCTTTTTTAACTTCAACCGTCATAATCGGCAACCAATACATTTTATTTGTTATCGGACCCCTGTTCTGAGCCACAATTCTTTTCCAGGTAGTTTGCGCATTACCGCCGGTATTTGTTTCAGTGATTTCAATTCCCATGGCATCCGTAAGCACCTGCTCAAGAATTTTCCATCTCCTGATATCATACCATCTTTCTCCTTCAAACACCAGTTCCACTTCCCTTTCATACCGGAGCGCACTCGTAAGATCGCCGGTAAAGTTGGGCATGCCGGCCCTGTTCCTTACCTTGTTAATATATGTATTGGCTTCACCATTTTCATTTAAAGCAATACATGCCTCTGCATAATTCAACAATACTTCTGCATACCTGAATTCAATCCAGGCGTTATCATTATTTTCAGCCCTGCCATTCACGTTATCATCCAGCATTTTTTTCATCAGGTAACCTGTATATCCAGCATTCCATGTTTCTACCGGTCCCTGGCGGGTATCTATTCCAAATATCTCTGATGTTTTAGTACCGTTAACCAGGGTGACACGTGTACGCCTGTCATAAATTCCCAGCGGGTCTACACCTGAGAGATTAGGAAAACGTTTTTGCCAAATGGCACTATCGTATAGGATAGATCCATAAAAGCGGGGATCACGGGAATAATAAGGATTGGGATTGTGAAAGTCGGAGGAAACGTTTATATATACTCCATTTCCATTAATCTGAAAGTGATCGCTGAAATCAGAGCCATCTTCCATCTGGTATTGGTCCACCAGATTCTGAGTAGGATTAATGCTTCCCCAGTTATTTAATCCATTCGATCCCTGCCATAAGTTCATCTGGTTAAGACGCCCCACAGACTTGGAATACATTTTACCCCAAATCACTTCCGGATTGGAAAGGTCCTTTGCTTTAAAGAAATTGAAATAATTTTTAGATACCTGGGCTTTATCAGGAGCACCAAAGTCTGCAAGCTGGTAAGTTCCCAGGTCTATCACTGCTTTAGCTGCATTTTTTGCTTTTGTCCACAAAGTATTCCTGTCCGCGTTCAGGTAACCAACATTTGCATTTGTAACACCGACAGTTGTGAGATCGCTGGCGGCAAACAATAATACTCTTGATTTAAGCGCCAATGCTGCTCCTTTTGTTGCCCTGCCAAGAAGTATCCCCTCTATGGACGGCAAAAGATTTGATGCTGTATCGCAATCCTGTGAAATAAAATCAATGGTTTCTTCAAAAGTAGATCGCCTGATCGAACTAAAATCATCGCCTAAAGCTACCGGTTCTTTCATAAGAGGCAATCCTCCATAATCAAGTGCCAGTCTTGAATAGCAATATGCACGGATAAAATGCGCCTCCCCTTTCATAATATCCGTGCGAGTCTTCATTGCCTGCTGCTCTGATGCAGGATAATTATTTGGCACTTCATCTATTTTGGAAAGAAAAATATTCACTCTCTGAATATTTGAATAGAGGGAATCCCAGTTAGGAAAACCTCCGCCCAATATAACCGTGTTATCAGGCGAAACACTACCTGTGGCATATACTTCAGACCCCTGAAAATTATAGCTTTCGTCTGTTAAGCCGGTAAGCATTTCCTGGTAGAATCCTATTCCTGTTCCCTGGTAAGTGTTGACCAGATAGGCGTCAGCTAGATTTACATCTGCCCACAAAACAGCATCGGAATATTTATCCTGAGGAGTTTGATCGAGTATGGTAGTTTTCTTGCAGGCTGAAAAAAATACCAGCAATGCAAACAATATGTATATGAATTTATATTTTTCCATAACAAATTTTCGGAGATTAAGTAAATAGATGAATTATAATGATACTCTGGCTCCCGCCGTTATAACTTTCATTAACGGATAATTGTCCCTGCTTCCGCTGAATTCCGGATCCCATATCCTGTCTTTTGAACTGTAGATCAGGAACAGGTTTTGTCCGGAAAGATAGACCTGTACATTGTGCAGCCTTATGAGTTTCTGTATCTTTTCCGGAATAGTATAAGTTACCTGCAGATTCTTGAATCGCGCATACGACTGGTTTTGATATTCCATATCAGTAGCATGTGTTCCTCTCCAATATGTTTTCGCACCGTCGTAAGCACGAGGCTTTGATGCATCGATATTATCAGGCGTCCATCTTCCATCAGCAGAATACTGGTAATAATCTCCCTGCGTTCCCTGCTGCGATCCGAGTCTTCTGACCCATGCGGTGCCTACTCCATATATCAGCGCACTTAGCTCGATGTTCTTATACCTTAGGTTAAAGGAAAATCCATAAGTAATTTCCGGATTGGTTGTTTTATCAAACAATATCCTGTCATCATTATTAATTTCTCCATTGCCATCATAATCCTGGATTATTACATCGCCCGGAATGGCTCCGGCAACATGAGGAAGAGAATTTACCTGCTCTACATCCCTGAAAATTCCTATTGACTTGTAAAGCAACTGGGATCCCTGCGGATGTCCGGTCATTACCTGCCATGGAACGCTTACGGCCGGCTCATCAAATTCAACTACTTTATTGCGGGCGAAAGCAAAATTCGCGTTCACACCGTATGAGAAGTCACCTTTCCGATCATTATAACCCAATTCAATTTCAACGCCCCTGTTGTCAACAATCCCGAAATTCTCGTCGGGTAATGTGACACCTGTAAATGCAGGCACCGACGCATTTCTTTTTACAAGAATGTTATTGCGTCTCTGATAAAAGAAATCAGCATTAAAGGTGATCTTCCTGTTGAACCACATGGATTCGAAACCTGCATTGTACACATTGGCAACTTCCCAGGTAATAAAGGGATTTGCTGTCCCGGTCTGGTACAAGCCTGGAGAGTAAGCATTGCTTCCGTAAATACCACCTGTTCCCAAAGCATAAGACTCGAGGTATTGAAACGGGGGCACGAGGTCATTACCCATCTGACCCCAGGACGCTTTTAGTTTGAAATTATCAATGAATTTTATATTGTCCTTCCAGAATTTTTCATTGGAAATATTCCAGCCTGCCAGAACACTGGGAAAGTTACCCCAGCGACCGCTTTCTTTGGAAAATCTCAATGAACCGTCCCTGCGCAAAGCGAACTGAAAAAGATAAGTGCCTTTATAATTGTAGCTTAATCTTCCGAAATAGTTAATACGTGAATCCAGGTTTACATACTCGGTATTACTTTGTTCTGCATCGCCACCTGCAAAGAGATAAGGCAGCTGGTCGCTTGTAAAATATCTGCGATACGCATTAATTCCATCACCATGTTCATCAGAACTTTCATAAGCCACAAATGCACTTACATTGTGTACACCGCCAAAAGTTTTGTCATAGTCAAGTTTTAAGTTAAAGGTCTTCTGGGTCAGGTTATCGGAGTAATTCCTTAGTCTTGGATCTTCAAAATCTTTTACCGGGATCAGGAAAGCGCTACCATCCTCAGTGCCGGTATTACCAGCGGCAAGGTAGGCTGCTTCATCCAGGGAATAAGCCGTGACGGGCTTTTCGAAAAATTTTCTTTTGCCAAAGAATAAATCATAAGCATAATAACTCGATAATACAAGTCCCTGAACTCCGGGTATTTTTAAAGATGCAGTGAATTTATTATTTGCCCTGTAACGTTTATCATCATCAAAGCCTGAAGCAAATGTTGATGCAAGAGCGGGCTGATATGTAGGACCGAAAGCACCTGTTCCGGGCATTCCGTTTGGATATGTAGCAAATGTTGTTGGCTTGTTCTGATTAGTTACATTGAAAATTGTCTGACCATCAAGCGAGCTGCCCATCCGGTTTTCCTGTGAACCATAAACATCAAGACCGACGTTTAGATATTCATTAAGTTTAACATCAACGTTTGCACGAAGATTATATCGGTTATATGATTTTGCAGAATTTTTATAAAGTCCGTCTGCGTACTGAGTACCGAAAGATGCAAAATAATTTACTGTTTTGCTTCCGCCACTAACAGATACATCATGGCTTCGGGTGGAGCTGTATTTCTCTAAGGTTGCATCAAACCAGTTGGTATTGGGATGGGTCCAGGGAGAATTGCCCGATCTAAACTTTTCAATATCGTCTTTAGAAAAAGACATATTCGATTCATCAATTCCTTTATACGATTCCATTTCGCGGAGCATTTGGGCATAGGTTGCAGCATCCGCCATTTTTGGCAATTCCGTGGGAGAAAGCCTTCCTTCATAAAATGAATAGGTAAGAACCGGGGGTGCACCATCTTTGCCACGCTTTGTGGTAACGAGGATAACACCATTTGCAGCCCGGGCTCCATAGATGGCGGCAGAAGCATCTTTAAGTACGCTTATGCTTTCAATGTCGTTGGCATTTACAGAGTTCAGATCCCTTCCCGGGATACCGTCGATGACCACCAGCGGGGAATTGTTGCCGAGTGTTCCGTTACCCCTGATCATAATAGATGCAGCATCTCCTCCGGGTTCGCCACTTCTTTGCTGAACGATAGCACCCGGAAGGCGGCCTGCCAACGCGTTAGAAACACTTGAAACAGGCGCTGCGGTAATATCTTTATTGGAAATAGTTGCCACAGATCCGATCAAATTAACTTTCTTCTGTTTTCCGTAGCCAACTACAACAACTTCGCCCAGAGATTTATCAACATTCCTGAGTGAAACAGTAATGCTGGATCTGTTATCCAGGTTTATTTCCTGTGTTTCAAAGCCTACCCCGGAAATAACAAGTATGGAATCGCCTGCAGGCACATTGAGGGTAAAACTTCCTGCAGCATCGGTGAAAGTCCCGTTTTTTGAATTTTTTGCCTGAACGGACGCACCCTCCACCGGCTTATTAGTCAGCTGGTCAGATACCTGGCCACTGACCTGTTTTGACTGCGCACGGGCAATCACGGCGACGAAAATCAAGAAAACCAGAAACAAAATTCTCTTCATAACAGCAGTTTTTTTTAAGATAAATATGAAGCCCAAGTTTTCGATTGCCAAAAAGGTGAACTCTATTAGAGTTATTCCTTTTCTTTAGGTTTGGATTATTAAGAAATTTTATAAGATTTGGTTACGTTTTCTTTTTATTTAGGGAAAGACCCTTTCGAATAGCACCTAAACAAATATAATGTATAAGATTTCATCTCCAAAAATAAAATTTGCATTACGAAACATTTCTTTTTCCACATATAAATATGTATTCATACTTTTGCCTTTCGTTACCTTACGAAGATGACTGATACGAAAGAATAACCTGATAATTTGAGAGAGACTTACTATTGTGTTATATTGATACGGTCTTTCGAAACACCCTTTAAACAAAACAAAACCCGTTTAAACAAACACATGCCGTCAGACAATAAAGAAACCACCACGGAACGCAGAGTTTTGATCTTGCAGAAACTAGATCAAACCGGACAGGTAGATGTTGCGACTTTAAGTGAGGACCTTAAGGTTAGTGAAGTCACTATCAGGAACGATCTTAATAAACTGGAAGAAAAGAAAATGCTGATCCGGTCAAGAGGTGGGGCGTTTAAGATAGACCGTGTTGGAATTGATTTCGATATATCGGATAAAAACAAACTTTTCTTCCAGGAAAAAAGCCGCATCGGAAAAAAAGCGGCCGAGCTTATAGAAGAAGGCGATACAATAATTCTGGATTCCGGCAGCACAACCGTGGAAATAACCAGGCATTTAACAAAATTCACCAATCTGACTATTATCACCAATGCCCTCAATGTTGTAATTGCCCTTGCTGAAATGAAGAATATGAATGTGATCATTCCCGGAGGAATATTGCGAAAGAATTCATTATCTCTTGTAGGATCAACCGCCGAAGAAAACTTCAAAAATTATTTCTGCGATAAATTATTTCTTGCTGTAGACGGATTCAATATTACTCACGGCCTGTCTACTCCCAATGTTGAGGAAGCGCATCTTAACAGGATTATGATTGAAATTGCCAAAAAGGTGATTGTAGTAGCTGATTCCAGCAAATTTTTAAAAAGAAGCTTTGCAGTAATAGCACCTGTTTCAAAAGTAGATACCGTTGTAACTGATTCCGGAATACAGCCAAAGGACCAAAAAGAATTGGAAAATACCGGCGTTGAAGTAATCATCGCCTAAAGCGAGCCGTGTTCTTCTGTATCTCATCTCGTCCATATGTAATTACAGCTTTCTGAAATTCCACTTGCACGGGGATCTTTACAGATACAGAAAGGTCTCGTTTTTGTGCTTGTACTTCGATCGACATGGCTAATAATAGCAAAAGCGATGACTGTTTTAGTAGACCCCAGTTTGCAAAAAAATGATTCATGCTCTCATTTAAATGTTTCATTAAGGAATGTTTAAAAGTTTATGAAGAGACACCGAATGACTCATTGGAAAAGAACTCAATTCAAATTATGAAAAGTTCCTTGTAAAAAGTGTTGTACTACCTTTTACAGAATTTATTCAAATTTGACCCATAGCTTACCATTCTCATTAACCAGACATGAAATTTTTACAGGAAAAGGTCGTCGATTTTGTCACTGATTTATTTAAACGCTATACAAATTCAAACCTTATATATCATAATATCACCCACACCAGGCAAGTGGTGAGCCACGCCACTGAAATAATTGCTCATCTTAATCTATCTGCTATTGACAAGTCAATTGTCATTATCGCAGCCTGGTTTCATGACACCGGCCATTTATTTAACATCATGCAGGGTCATGAAGTAAAAAGTGTAGAAATAATGGATGAATTTTTATCGAAACAGTCTTGTGACAGGTCTGTCATTGACGAAATAGCTTCCTGTATTTTGGCTACCAGGTTGCCTGCACAGCCATTCAATTTAAAAGAGGAGATTTTGTGTGATGCGGACACCTACCATCTTGGCACAACCGAATTCCAAATAACCGATGCACTTATTAAACTTGAAGTTGAGCAGCGTGGAGGTGCGGGGGATGACAACTGGAACTTACAAACTCTTGAATTTCTCAGAACACATAGTTTCTATACTTCATACTGCAAAGAGAAACTAAAGGAAGGTAAAGCCCGTAACATTGCCCACCTCATAAATAAAATCACTGCGTCTGATTAAATAAATTTTTTTTCCCTTTCAGATATTTTCCATTCACATCAAATATCACATCAATTTTATTTACTTCCGCTTCATAGGTTAAAGCCACCAAAGAAACTTCCTATTATTATAAACTTACAAGCCGTGAATGTGATCTTTTATTCCAGAAACCACTCCGTTTATGAAGATGTTAATTTGCGGTTTGTTTTTTGTTTCTGAGTAGCCAGTCTGCACACTGATAATAAGCTATGGCCAGGTCTGCAAGTCTTTCATCAACTTTGACCCTGACAGCATCGCCGGTTTTAAAATCGGGCACATATTGATCAATCTTTTTTACCGGAGATTGAATAACAAGGCTGCCATTTTGTAAATAGCCAAGCCCCTGGTAGGTACTTAAAAACGCTCTCTGATCTAAAGATTTAGTATTGAAAATATCGCGGCCGAAGAACTTAGACCGGTAGTCAAGTTTTAATAGACCCATAATTGTAGGCGCAATATCTATTTGTGCACACACTGGGTCAAAGGTGCCTGGATCTATAATCCCCGGGGCGTATATTATCAAAGGAATATGATATCCCGTCACCGGCAGTTCAACTCTTCCCGCGCTGCCAGCGCAGTGGTCGGAAACGATTACAAAAATAGTATTGCTAAACCAACTTTTCTTTGAGGCCATTTTCAAAAACCTTGCTATAGCGTAATCAGTGTATTTAACGGCGCCGTACCTTGTTTTAGTAGATGGTGAAATATCTATCCGACCCTCGGGATAAGTATAAGGACGGTGGTTGGAAACCGTCATAATCTGTGAAAAAAAGGGCTTATTGGTTGATGCATTCGAATCAAGTGTCTGGAGGGCAAGGTCAAAAAGATCTTCGTCAGCGACACCCCAGATATTCTGATAATGTATCTTTGAGTCTGGTATTACGGATCTGTCGATAACTGTATAACCATTACCTGAAAAAAATGACTTCATGTTATCAAAATAACTGTAGCCTCCATAAAGATATTGAGTGATATAGCCTTTTGATTTAAGCACAGAACCAAGTGAAAAAAGATTTGCAATATCAGGTCTCTTGATTATGCTTTCTCCCGGTGTCGGAGGTATCGAAAGAGAAAGCGCTTCCAGGCCCCGGACAGTCCTGTTGCCCGAAGCGTACATATTGGTGAACAGTAAACTACGATCAGCAAGCGAATCAAGGGAGGGAGTAATGTTGCTTGGATTACCGAAAGCACGCATATATTCTGCACTAAGGCTTTCTATTGTAATTAACACAACATTTAGTTTACGCTCATTTTCAGCATAAGTTATGTCACGTTCAATACTAAAAGAATCTTTGTTCAAAAATTTGACATTAGGCGCCTGCAAATCTTTTTTGACTATTTTGAAAGCCAGTGAATCATTTATGCCCCGATAAAATTTATGAAAATCCAGTTCATTTTGCTGGTATGCGACTCCAAATTCAAACAACCCGTTTCCTGCCAAAGAGTTTGCAAATTCATTGCGGCTGAAATGTCTTAAACTTTCTCTAATAGAAAACAGGCCGACTCCACATACAAAGAAAATGAAGATGGCGATGCCCCATTTGCGATAAAAATTACAACTGCTGCTTACCGTGGCATTAACATATTTGTGGAAATGATAAATGATCGTGCCACTAAGGAATGCCAGGGCAACGAGAATCCACCCTATGGGATATGATTCCCATATATTCCCCAGTACTTCGCTCGTATAAACCAGGTAGTCAACAGCAATGAAATTATAACGTGAAAAAAATTCATTCCAGAAAAACCATTCACTCACTGCATTAAGGGACAACAAAAAAATGATAACCGACAGCATGAAATAAAGTGAAATTTTTCTCCACTTAATCCTGAATGAATAAGGCAATAAATAAATTGTGATATAAATAAGTAAGCGAAGAATAACATAAATTAACAATACTATAAACAAAGCAGGGCTAAAATCTTTTGGAACCAGGCCGGTAAATCTCAATACAAGTATCACGGAGATCCAGAGTGTAACAACTATAGGAAAAATCTTTCGGCGGTATATGAAATCGCTCTGAAATACCAGGAGTAGTATTGCAGGAACAGTTATCAAAAAACCAACCACTATGTCATATATCAACCCGATTCCAAATAATCCGGCAGTTGTAGCAAGACTAAAACCATTTGATGCAACTGATATATATAGAACCAGTCGTGTCAGGAATGAAATACCTAAATAAAAAAGAAACAGTACATAAGCCGTAGAAAACTTTCCTTTTAAAGGAAGTTTGAACAGAGTTTTCATGTAAGACATGAACAAAATTCAATATCGATTCTGAAGATTTTCTGTACGCAGGAAATGCTTGCATAGTATATGTGTTCTGACACACGCTTATAGAGTCATTCCAGAATTAGCACCAACGTGCCACTAATTATAAGTGTTGCACCAAGGGCAGTTTTCCAGGTAATACTTTCGTTTCAAAAAACGGCTGAGAGAATAATTGCGAGTGCAACACTTAATTTATCAACCGGCGCTACCTGAGAAACCTTGCCCAACTGCAATGCTTTAAAATAAAATATCCACGATAGACCTGTAGCTACCCCTGAAAATATTAAGAAAGTCCAGTTCTGTTTGGTGAGTTGGGATATTTTCATGGAATTACTTCCAAATAAAACTATTCCCCAGGCGAGTATACCTATAACAACTGTACGTATGGCTGTAGCCAGATCGGTATTTATATTTTTAATACCGATTTTTGCAAAGATGGCTGTCAATGCAGCAAACAATGCAGAGAGAAGAGCAAATAGCCACCACATAAGCTGATTATTATAGAAACGAAATTAGCAAAATATGGCCGGCTATTATTCGTCCCATTTTCGGGACTTTTTCATGTAACGCACAAAAAGATAGTAACTCAGCAAAGTCACCAGGCTTATTACTATTATTTTAAGTCTTAGCTCTGCATCATAACTTGTAATATGAGGGTATTTAAATAAAAGAATTAACATAATGCCACAGAGCCAGACAAACTGAGTATTGTATTCTTTGATTAACCAGCGCCGCCATTTGAATCTCATAGACCTGAATGTGGTGCCAATACCTGTTAAAGATGGAAGCCAACGATTTACCCTGCCGCAATAGACCGTAAATGCATCGCCGAATTTTTTACTTAAAAAATCTTCTTCTGCCAAAACGATCGCTTGGTAGATAAGGATAAAAGCAGGAATCACCAGCAAAACATAAATCATCGAGTTAGATAATATTCCTACTCCCGTTAACATCAGGATATTACCGACATATAAAGGATTGCGACAATGATTAAATATACCTGATGTAACAAGATCTTCTGCATGTACTTTTCCCCCGCTTCCTCCACGGATAATATAAGCGAGTCCAATCGTTGCACCTCTTATCACCTGGCCCGAAACGGTAACCACCAATCCGATGATTATTGGCCAGAGATAATAATTAGCACCAAACTGCTGTTCACTAAAAAGTGCGGGAGAAGGGATGAATAGCAATAAATAGAGAAATATAAACAGACCATTCCTATACCGGAAAAAAAAATTCCCAATCTTAATCATTAAACTTTTTTAGCAATAATTCCGGCGAAATTGTACCATTTGAAAAAAACCTCACAATGTTCAAACCCGGCTTTATTCAGTAAAGAAATGTTTTCACTAACCTTATACGGGATCAATACATTTTCCAATGCCTCCCTTTTTTGAGCAATTTCCATTTCACTATACTGGTTGCGTCTTTTCATTTCATAATAGTAGTCGATGAACTCACGATTAAAAGTACTGTCCTCCGCCAGTATCTTTTCAACAATGATCAGCACTCCCCCATTATTTAAACCGTTAAAAATTTGTGTCAACAGTTTCTCCCGGTTAATAGGCCTGATAAACTGTAGTGTCAGGCATATCACCACCACACTGGCGTTGTTTATTGGCACCTCAGCATTGAGATCTGCCACTTCAAGCTCGTAGTTATGCTGGAAACCAGCATCTTTCAATTTGGTCCGGCATTTTTCCAACATAGCGTCAGAATCATCTATACCTACAAATCTGGAATTGCCGGAAATCATTTTATCCATCTGTATCATAGTAGTACCGGTGGAACAGCCGAGGTCATATACATTCATATTGTCGCCTGCATAGGTAGCTGCCATTTCCGCAACCATTCGCTGAATTTCCTGGTAAAAGGGTACAGACCTGTTTACCATGTCATCAAACACACCGGCTACTTTGCCTGTGAATTTAAAGTCGGAAGAGGTTGAATATTTTTCTCTAAAAACCTCATCTTTAATGGATACTGGTAAAATAATTCCTTCAGATTGCATAACCTTTTTAATGCAAATTACATTCCAATACTGAAGAGAATCTGAACTGCACAGATTTGTGTTGGTTATAAGCTTCAATCACAACTGTCCTGATACCTGAGGCTAAAACTTGTAGTTGTACCCGATCCTGAAAACCTGTGTTTCATAGTAATCCGCACTATGATAGCTGAAACCTGTTCCGGTGATTTCCCGGCGAATATTCAGCGTATTCGCAACGTCTGTAGCATTGAAGAATAACTCTCCTTTGTTTTTCTGAATAGCCTTTTTAAGACCAAGATCAATGGAGAACCTTGATAATATCTTACCCTGGGGTATTAGATCGGGTGCGAGGTAAACAGCGGAAATCTGGGCCTCTACCTGATGAGGTAACTTTAACAATGTATTCAGCTTTATGTTCCCGGAATAAATTTCAGCTCTTTCAGCAGTGAAAACATTTTCTACAGGATATTGATTGATGACTGTGAAAGCATCGATAATGTTTTTATACCCATTAAGATTCAGATTAAATGTAGCCCAGTCAGTAGCCTTTTGTGAAAATATCAATTCGATGCCGGTACTGTAACTCTTACCTGCATTTTGAAAGATATTATATATCAAATTACTGCCCTGCACAATGCTTCCAATTCTTGCTATGGTAGCTTCCATACGCTTGTGGTAAACAGAAGATAACAGGTACCCGGCATTCCAGCTTGTTTTATGCCCCAATTCGAAAGTATTTGTGAATTGCGGCCGAAGGGCCGGGTTACCAACTTTGATTATTTCAGCATCATCATATTTCGGAAAGATCCTGATGTCTACTTCGTTTGGACGGTCTACTCTTCTATTGTAGAAAAACGAAATGCGGTTGCTGCTATTTATTTTCCATGCTGCACGCAGGTTTGGAAAAGGCTGTGTATAATTATATCCATCACTTTTATAGGTGACATGATCGGGGTTGACATCGTATTCAAGACGAACATATTCCAACCTTAGTCCTGCCTCCACTTCAAAATCATTATTTTCAAAGACGTAGTTACCATATAGCGCCGGGATAGTTTCGCCATAATTTGCCCATCCACCTGCACTGGTATCCAGCGGAGAATTTAAGCCAGGTTTGAATTGCATATTAACAGGTATATATCTACGCCTGAACTTAAAGCCGGTTTCAAAGCGACCATACTTCAAAGGTTGAATATAATCGATATTAAAATCAGCAACATGTTCGTCGGAGATTAATTTAAAGGAATCAAGACCGGTATATGTTGGTAAAATATTTGTAAAAAAATACTTTTCGTCTTCCCGATGAAAAGTGTAATTAAACCCGGCATTCAATAATCTCCCCGGTTGTGCGAACTTGTGTTGCCATGCTGCAGTTGCTGTGACCGTAGTTTTTAACTCGTCTTCGAGAAACTGCCAGAGTCGTTTTCTTTCAGAAAGGTCAGCGTTAAAAAAAGGTTCATCTCCCCTGTCAAGTATCTTCTCACTACTGAAAAGACCGGACAAAGTAAAAGTGTTATTATTGTTAATGAATAAATCCATTCCGGCTTTTGCAGTTATGATGTTGGTGGTGCGGTTTCGTTTGGTTTGTTGCTTCACCACCTCTCCATTATCATAAAAACGATCTACAAATTCATTTTTGTTCAGTGTCCTGGTATATAAATTATCTCCCTGCAGAAAAAGATTGACTTTATTCTTTCGGTAATTAAGCGAAATAGATGGATTTATTTTAGGCGTGGCCTGATATTGTGGCCTGATACCCGGCAGATTTTCTTCTTTTATCCAAAGCGCTCCCAGCCCTGCTGCTAATCCTATTTTCCCATTAAAGCCTTCCTTCTTTTCTTTTTTATATATGATGTTGATGATTCCTGCGTTTCCATTTGCATCGTATTTGGAGGAGGGATTGTTTATTATCTCTATTTTTTCAATCGCAGATGCCGGAATATTGTCAAGACCGCTCTGCCCACCGTAACCGGTGAGAGCGGTTTGTTTACCATCTACCAGGATCATCACTTTGTCGCTGCCCCGCAATTGCACCTTCCCATCCTGGCTCGTAGTTACTCCAGGAAGATTTTTCATTGATTCCAATACCGAACCGCCTGCCTGGCTGATATTGTCAGCTACAGTGAATGTTTTTTTATCCATTTTTGCCGATATACCATCCTGGCTGGCAAGTACCGTAATGGAATCCAGTAGCTTTTCATCCGGAACCAACATTACAATACCAAAGTCAAGAAAGTCATTCAATTGACCAACGAGTACATTTATGTTTTTTGACTGGAATCCAACATAAGAAATTATCAAACTATAATTACCGGGAGTGATTCCTGGAAGAGAAAACCTCCCGTCTTCACCGGTAATTGTACCTGTAACTGTTGAATCACTTTTGCCCGATTTGAGCAAAATGTTCACATATGGCATGGCAGATTTTGACTGATTGTTTTGTATTAGACCCGACAGGGTTACCTTACCAGACTGCGAAAACCCAGGGATACTAAAGTTTAATACCAGACTTAATAACAAAACCAGTGTTTTCATCTACAGAATTTACAGCATAATTATCTTAAGATTTCGAAGAAAATCTGAATAATCGGGTGTCCATTCTCCTGATAAACACCTTTTTATCAGTTGGCTGCTTTGCGTTTTGTACGATAGTATGTTTTGGATGCTTTTGATTAACTGTTGAAACAAACTGAAAAAATATGAGATTGATCCAGAAATCTATACTTTATTATCCATCCATAACGCTGGCAAATCTGTTTGACTATGGCCAGCCCCAGGCCGGTGCCCGGCGATTCGGAGGCGCCAGTCGCAAACCTTTTAAATAATTTATCGGGGTTCAGGCCTTTTGTTCCATTATTGGTGATAGTAAGCATATGATCCGTCAATTGTATTTTAATAGGCTGGTTTACAGGACCGTATCTTATTGCATTTGTGATTAAATTATTAAGCATTATCTCAATCAGGATTTTGTTGCCTTCTACAAATACAACAGGAGAAATTTCCTGTATTAAATTAATCTGTTTGTCGTCACGGAAATGAAGAAATAACGGAACGGTGTTCACAACCAACAGTGAAAGGTCTACCTTTTCCTTATCCAGGTATTGACTGCCTTCGATTTTGGTAAGCAGCAAAAGATTTTTATTAATCCGTGAAACCCTGGCCAGTGCTTTAAAAGCATCCTCAATAATATCATATTGTTTATCGTTCATGGTCGTACTCTGCATTAATAATTCAAGTTTTGATTGAATGACGGCGAGAGGAGTTTGCAATTCATGCGAAGCGTTTTCCGCAAATTCCTTTTGTTGTTTAAATACATCTATGTTTCCGGTAATCAACCTGTCAAGGCTTTGATTTAACTCCGAAAACTCTAAAATATCTGGCTTTTCGAAATGGATCCGATGCTGCTGATCGAGCCGGAAGTTTTTTATCTTTTCGAGGCTTTGGTAAAATGGTTGCCAGAGACGCCTGGAAATTCGTCTGTTTAAAAGTATAAATCCTCCCAACATTAAGGTAAAAAAAACAACCGTAAGTAGCGTGACCGCTCCGATAATCAGGAATGTATCTTCTCTCCCCGCCGCATCGGTAAGCACGATATTGTGTTCATCGAGTTCGTATTGCC
This sequence comes from Flavitalea sp., assembly GCF_035489435.1. NCBI lineage: Bacteria > Pseudomonadati > Bacteroidota > Chitinophagia > Chitinophagales > Chitinophagaceae > Flavitalea > Flavitalea sp. The sequence continues at coordinate 19,723 of NZ_DATHKG010000022.1, read as the reverse complement.
ACAAGCGCGAAATAATTATATAATAAGCCGGAACACTAATCAGTAGAACTATGCCGGCATAGGTCATGAATTGTTTTAGAGAACGATTCAATAACTTTTTCATATTTGCCATTTATAACCGGTTCCGTACAGTGTTTTAAGGTATGGCGCACATCCTGCCTCGTTTAGCTTTTTCTTTAAATTTTTGATATGCGCATAAACGAAGTCGTAATTGTCGAACATATCTGCTAAGTCACCAGATATGTGTTCTGCCAATGCTGTTTTGGAGATTACTTTGTTCTTATTACTTACAAAATAAATCAAAAGATCAAATTCTTTTTTTGTCAACATAATGTCCTGGTCATTGACCATAACTTTCTTGCCTGGTAAGTCAATTTTCAATTCATTTTGCTCAATTATGTTCGAATTTCCAAAACGTTTGCGGCGAATTACAGAATAGATACGGGCAGCAAGCTCAGAAAGATGAAATGGTTTTGCCAGATAATCATCGGCACCGATCTGCAATCCTTTTATCTTATCCTCCAGTGAGTTCTTAGCAGAAATAATAATTACACCATCGAGTTTTTTTTGAACTTTGATCTCCTCAAGGATTTTGATTCCATCTCCGCCCGGTAACATCAAATCCAATAAAACGCAATCGTATTCATATAAATCGATTTTTTCGATCGCTTCTTTAAAGGTTGAGGCGAACTCACAAAGATAATTCTCGTCCGAAAGGTAAATTCCTATTGATTTGGCAAGTTCCGCTTCGTCTTCTATAATCAAAATTTTCATAATTTAAAGTTCAGGTTTTGCTCAATAGAATTCGAACATCTGTTGTTTTATATCTAATCCGTAAAATTAAGCGGGTTAACAACAAGTTGCCCAGGCTTTTTTTTTTGCAAAACTTCTCCAACCGCGTGGATTTCGGGATATTCAGTGCGATGTGCCTGCCTTCATTTTTTAACTGCTGCACTTTATCAACTTTTCCTTCCGGCAGTAAATCACCATATGCTTCATCTATGCCAACGGTTTTCGCTACCTGGTCAACCACCGATTGTTTGTCCCCGGAAAGCATCACTGTTTTTATTTTAAGTTCATGGAGGTCCTTAATAGCGGAGGCTGCATCTTCCTTAATTTCATCAGCTATAGTTATATACCCGGCGAATTTATGGTCAATTGCTACCACAACTATTGTGTCAACAATTTTATCAATTTCATTATCATATGAGATATGGAATTTCTCCAGGAGTTTTATATTTCCCGCAAGCATGTCTTTCCCATCAATTTTACCCTTTAGGCCGTGGCCCGATATCTCCTCTACATTTTCTACTTTTATATCTTTTAAAATATCACCGGCATATTCTGTAACCGCTTTTGCAATCGGATGAGTGGAATTCTTTTCAAGGGCAGCGGTTAACCTGACCAATTCTTTCTCATCCACGCCAGCTATCACAACTTTTTGAACTTTAAAAACTCCCCTTGTCAGCGTTCCCGTTTTGTCCATTTCGTGCAGCATTAAAACGGGTTTGGTCTTAGTATCTTTAATATCATTATTGCAACATTCCTGTGACCTAAATTTGCTTTATATAAAAATGAAATAATTCAGGTTAATGATGATCCTCTGTTTCACTATTTTTCAACTTACTCAACAAGTCATAAGCTCCTTTGATAACAATTTTTTTTGTTGAATAGTCAATGTTTTTATCAAACTTAACTTCTGTATAACCTCCATCAGAATTCCCAGCCTGGACCGGAACCATTGTAAAATGATACAATTCCTTTTCATGGCCTTCCTCTTTCTCATTTTTACCCATCGTTGTATCCATGGATTTTATTTCTTCTATTGATTGAATAAAAACAAATTTCTGTCCCTGGAAGTCAACAATTGCCTGATTAGGGAGCGCCGGCACCAGGACTTGTCCCGATTCAACAATGGCAGACAAATACATACCAGGTAGCAAATGCTGATCTTCAACATCAATGTGACAATGGATGCGAACTGTGCGGTCTTCGCTTATTTCACGACCAATAAGATAAACCTGCGCGGTTCTTTCCTTTGTTTCATTTGCGAGTGTGAAACGAACCTTTTGCCCTATTTTCAACTTTGGCACATCTTTTTCAAAAATAGTAAGCTCAGCGTGTAAGTGCTCCGTATCTACAATTTCAAAGATCACATCAGATGCATTTACAAACTTTCCAATATTGGCATTCACCTCGGTGACATATCCATTAATTGGAGAATATAAACTGATTGAAGATTGAATATTTCCCTTGTCAACCGCCGAAAGATTTAATCCCGAAACTTTGATTTTTTCTTTCAGGGAATTAACCTTGGCAGTTAAGGTCTGGAAATTTGATTTAGCCTGTTGTACTGTCTTGAGTGCATTTATATTTTCTTTTGAAAGTTCCAACTGCCTTTCATAATCTGCATTGGCATATTCCAACCGGCTCTTCGCTTCCAGGTAATCCTGTTGCATTTGAATATATTCAGGATTTTCAATGACAGCCAGCAGCTCTCCTGTCCGAACCTTTTTTCCTTCCAGCATATCAGTTTTCTTTAAAAATCCACCCATGGGCACAGATATACTAACCTGTTGTTGAGGAGGAACATCTAGCACCCCATTTACTTTAAAAGTCCCACTGATCTGTTTGCGTTCGACCTCTCCGGAAATAATGCCTGCGGTTTCATATTGCGATTCGGTGAGTCCAACTCGATTTGTTTCTTCATGTTTATCCACTTCTGCCGTCGCGGCAGTTTGAGGCAATTCATCATCTCCGCAACTTATCACAGAGAACCAGAGAAAAATGGCAATGGTTGATTGTTTCAGTATGTTCATTTCTTTCATATTAATTCTTTGAAGGCGTAGTGGCATTTGAAGGTGTTAAACTATTTGCGGTCTTTGTCGTATTTCCATTGAGATACTCCAGGCGCAGCACTGATTGATTTAACTGGTTTATGTTGTGGAGGTAATTTTCTCTTATTTGTAAGGCGCTCCGGACTGCAAGCAGGTATTCAGCATAACCTGTTTCACCCTGCTGGTAACCTCGTTTTGATTGGTACAATAAAAGGTCTGCATTTTTTAATGCCGATGTCTTATAATATTCCAGCGTACTTTTATTTGACCGGTATTCTTCTATCGCCTGCCTCCATTGACTCTCAATAATATTGCGGTTATATGATAACTGCGTTTCAGCTATTTGTTTGTTGATCCCGGCAGCTTTTATCCTGGCTTTTACAGGCTTGTTAAATATGGATAAAGCGATGCCGGCATTAAATCCCATAAAACGGTTGCCCGCAGTCGCCGGTTTCATAGCCGAAGCGTCCAGGGGATTTCCAATCAGGGTCTGGTTAAAATACCCGATTTTAAAATCAGGCAAACGCTGCGCAGAGATAACTTCCTTTTCCTCCTGCATTACATTTATCTGTTGTTCAAGATATCTTAGCTGGGGATTTTGAGCAACTGCTATTGAATCTTCCAATAATCCCAGGTGCTTTTCTTTTAAAGTATCAGCTTCAACGGTATGCAGATTGGCATTGCCGGTTAGTTGTTGAAGCAAAAACGAAATAGAGCGAACCGCAGAGTTATTTTGATTTATTAAATTCCTTACTTCGTTTAACTGGGTTTCCGCGGTTGTCTTCTCAAGAAGATTCGTTTCGCCAGTCTTAAACCTCAGATCTGCAGATTTCAGGAATTCAGTAAATATGCTGTCCTGCTGTTTCAAAAGTAGTTGCCTGGCCTGCAAGAATTGTAGTTGATAAAATGTTCGTTGCACATTATAGGTCAGTTCATTTATCGTTAGTTCTTTTTTTACTTCAACCGATTTTATAATAGCATCACTAAGTGCACGCTGCGCAGAAAAATTGCGTGGATTCGGAATATTTTGAGTTACCGATATATTATTATCTTCCCATTTGTAACTATTGTACTGGCCAACCATTACATCAAACTCCGTTTTCCCAAAATTACCTGCAGATAACTTCAAAGCAGATTGATATTGTCTTTCGAGATCAACCGCCTGGATAGATTTATTATTTATAATAGCCTGCGATATAATTTCCTGTTCACTATATGACCTTGTAACCTGGGCCTGTGGAATTGCTGCAATTCCTATTAGGATAAGCACCAGTATGGCTTTATTTATATTCAATTTCTTAGGTTTTATTCTTTCAAAATAGATGTAAAGACATGGTAGCACTATTAAAGTAAGTATGGTTGAGGTTAACAGTCCGCCAATTACTACCGTAGCCAGTGGCTTTTGTACCTCTGCTCCGGCGCTGGTTGCCAATGCCATCGGCAAAAATCCAAGCGAAGCAACAGCTGCGGTCATCAGCACCGGCCTGAGTCTTATATTGGTTCCTTCCAGTATAATTTTATTATAGTCTGTCATACCTTCATTTTTAAGACGGCTAAATTCGGCGATCAGCACGATTCCATTAAGGACAGCAACCCCAAACAACGCGATGAAGCCTACACCTGCAGAAATGCTGAAAGGCATGTCTCTCAGCAATAGTGCAAAGACACCTCCAATGGCAGCCATGGGTATAGCGGTAAAAATCAGTAAGGCATGTTTGAATGAATTAAAGGTGAAGAACAACAAAATAAAAATCAGGAATAAAGCGGCTGGAATTGCAATGCCCAGGCGGGCATTGGCCTTTTGTAAATTTTCAAATTGTCCACCGTAGACTGCATAATATCCTGTTGGCATTTTGATGCCCGATGCCATTTTTTGTTTTAACTCTTTAACTATTCCAGCCACGTCCCGGCCCCTGACATTGAATCCTACAAAAACCCTTCTTTTAGCATCCTCTCTTTGGATTTGATTCGGGCCAACTTTAAATTCGATATCTGCCAATTGTTGCAATGGGACCTGGTTACCACCAGGTGTAGTTATAAATAAATTTCGCACGTCATCCAACTGCTCCCTGCTTTTTTGGTTGAGACGAATCACCAGGTCAAAACGTTTTTCTCCCTCGAAAACCAAACCGGCAGACTGACCAGCAAAGGCAGTGTTAATTGTTTGATTAATGGTTTCAACACTTAAACCATATTTTGCGATAGATTCCCTGTTGACGGCTATAACTATCTGTGGCAACCCGGTTATTTCTTCTTTATATATATCCACCACACCTTTGATTGATCCGGCGATTTTGGCTACCTGTGCAGAAAGCTGGGATAGCGTTTCCAGGTCCTCTCCAAAAATTTTCACTGCTACATCCTGGCGCACACCGGTCATCAGTTCATTAAATCGCATTTGTATTGGTTGCTGAAATCCGAATGTAACCCCGGGAACGGCCTCCAGTTTTGCACTCATCAGTTCCGCCAGTTTATCCCTTTCACCGGCGAGCTTCCAATCTTTTTTAGGTTTCAGGATCACCATCATATCAGCTGCTTCAATGGGCATCGGATCGGTGGGTATTTCTGATGAACCTATTTTTCCTACAACTTCTACTACTTCATCGGGGAATTCACGCAATAAGATGGCAGCTGCTTTTTGTACTGCATCCACTGTTTGAGACATACTGCTTCCCGTGAGTACCCTCGTTTCAACAGCGAAGTCACCTTCCTCCAGTGTTGGCAAAAATTCACCTCCCATACGGATAAACAAAAACACGCTGATTGCGAATAATGAAACCGCACCCATCACGATAAACAACCTGGCCCTGATTGCCCTGGTAATTACCGGCGTATAAAGCCGGTGAAAAAAAACCATCATCCTGTCACTGAAATTTCTTTTACGAGTTGGCTTTTTACCCAGGAATACAGCACTGATCATCGGTACATAAGTAAGTGACAAAATGAAGGCACCGGCAATTGCAAACACCACCGTTTGTGCCATGGGTTTAAACATTTTTCCATCTACTCCAACCAGAGATAAAATTGGCAGGTATACAATGAGAATGATGATTTCACCAAAGGCAGCCGAGTTCCGTATTTTGGAGGCAGATTCAAACACTTCTATATCCATCTCTGCCTGTGTAAGTATCTTGTCTGTTTTGCGTATTCCAAGATGATGCATTGTTGCTTCAACGATAATGACCGCTCCATCTATAATGAGTCCAAAGTCAATAGCACCCAGGCTCATGAGATTTCCGCTAACACCAAAAACATGCATGAGTGAAACGGCAAATAACATCGACAACGGAATAACTGTAGCCACTATGAGACCGGCCCTGAGATTGCCGAGAAAAAGTACAAGGACAAAAATCACAATCAATGCTCCTTCGATCAGGTTTGTTTTAACTGTACCAATTGCACGGTCAACCAATTCACTTCGATCAAGAAACGCATCAATCTCAACTCCTTCGGGCAGGGATTTTTGTATCTGGATCATCCGTTCCTTCACCCGGTTTACTACTGCGCTTGAATTTTCACCTTTCAGCATCAATGTTATTGCTCCTGTCACTTCGCCCTGGTCATTGTAGGTCATTGCTCCATACCTCGTTGCAGAACCAAACCCTACTGTGGCCACATTCCGGATCAACACAGGTATTCCGGCATCGGTGTTTTCGATAACGATGTTTTCGATATCAGATAGCGAACCTATCAGGCCTTCACTCCTGATAAACCAGGCATTGGGTTTTTTGTCGATATATGCACCACCCGTGTTCTGGTTGTTTTTTTGTAGTGCAGAAAACAGATCCGGGATGCTTAAATTATAACTGCGGAGACGATCAGGATCAATTGAGATCTCGTATTGTTTCAGAAATCCTCCAAAGCTGGCAACATCTGCTACCCCCGGTACTCCAAGCAATTGTCTTCTTACGATCCAGTCCTGCATGGTACGCAGATCTGTTGCTGTATATTTCTTTTCAAACCCTTTTTTGGGTCTTAAAATGTATTGATAGATTTCCCCGAGGCCAGTTGTCACAGGTGCCAGGGATGGAACTCCGACCCCGGAAGGTATGTGGCTAACGGCTTCTGTAAGCCGTTCATTTACCTGTTGTCTTGCCCAATAAACATCAACATTATCTTTAAAAACAATTGTGACGACACTTAGTCCAAACCTGGAAAAACTCCGGATCTCTTCGATACCCGGTATTGTGGCCATAGTCTGTTCCACCGGGAAGGTGACCAGTCTTTCGATATCGAGAGCAGACTGCGAAGACGCAACTGTTATTACCTGCACCTGGTTATTGGTGATATCTGGTACAGCATCAATAGGCAGCCGGTTCAATGAATAAATACCCCATATAATCAGCACGAGTGTGAGAATAGCAATAACCAGTTTGTTCCTTATTGAAAAAGAAATTATTTTATTAAGCATGCATGAATATTTAGAAATATCACCGGCATCACTGATGATTACACCGATGATGATGATTATCGTCTGGAAGAATATTCCATAAGGAATTATCCTCCGCGAAAATGATTGCAGAGATTACCCGGTTGAATTATTCAACAGGTTCATGAAAATAATTTGTTCAGTATAACTCAGGCTGTTCGCGGAGGTTGAAATATGTCCTGGCTTTTAAGAAGTTGATAACCAAGATGTCTGTATTGGGGGAATTCTTTGACTAAATAATTATAACAGGGCAGGTCAATTTCCAATTCAATGAATGGCAAAGTGCTGTGGCCTGCTATACAACAAATATCAACAGATTTAAAAGGAAGGCCTTCCTGATGCTCCTGAGTGTCGGGGTTATTATCATAATGGAGATCAAGGTATTCAACGAATGAGATCGATTTGTTAATTTTTTGATGCTCCAGAAAATGGCTGATAAGAACAGGCAATTTTAGCAGCTGGCATGCTTCTGTCGCGCAAAACAGGTAAAGTGCCAATAGCGATATGGTGATAAATTTTTTCGTGGTGTAAAAATAGCATACAATTTTACATAATCCGGTAATATCGGGGAATATATAAAAACAGCATGGTTGCAAATAGGTTCCATAATCTGTAATCATATAAAGAAAGTAAGACATCCTTAAGTTTTTCAAATTGCGTATTTTTAGCATAGTTAAAAATAGAAACCGTGCAGGAAAGCAATCATGAGGCCAGATCACTATATGAGCTCTATAAGTATTTAGGGTTGCCTGTGGATTTGATCCAGACACTGGAAGGCTTTACCGTTCACAATCTGAAAGATACAGGCTTTGAATTGCCCTATGAATCTCCATCTTTTCGTCCGGACTATTTCTCATTTCTATTTGTAAGGGATGGCAGTGGAAATTATACCATTGATGATTTAAGTTTTGAAGTATCACCGCGGTCCATATATTTTACCAATCCAAGTAACTACAGGACATTTAGCTGGAAAAAAATTGAGGACATTTATCTCATTACATTCGATGAAGCTTTCCTAAAGAAATATGTCGGCAAAGATGTTTTTGAAGAATTCCCATTTCTTTTAACAGAAACGATCAGCCCCAAAGTGGTAAATGGTGCTTTTTATACAATGGCAGATAAATTGTTTCAGGATATCCACCACGAATTTTTAAAACGATCAATCGACCGGCACAAAATAATTAGCCATCTGCTGGCTATCCTGCTTTATCGTATAAAAGAATATTTCTGGAAAGACTACGATCCTATTTATGAAGGCAATAGAAGCTCCCAGATCGTAAAGATGTTCAAACAGATATTAGAAAAACATTACCGGGATTTCAGTTCCGGTAAAGTAGAAACGATTTTCAGGGTACAGGACTATGCCGAAGCCCAACACCTTAACGCCAACTATCTGAGTAACGTGATCAAAAGTAAAACCGGCAAGCCTATTGCAACATGGATAACTGACAAAACAATTGCCGAAGCAAAATCATTGTTGCAGAATACCGGAATCTCCATTAAAGAAATCACTTATAAACTTGGTTTTTCCGAAACAGCTCATTTTAGCAACTACTTTAAGAAAAATACCGGCACATCTCCTGTCCAATATAGAAAAGAGCAACTTCCTCATTAAATAGTTTTTTTTGAACCGTTCTGTGAATTTTGCAACGAATGCTGTAAATCGCGCAACGGGTAACGCAATTCCCGATTGTACATTTGATCTATCAAATTTAAATGATAGACAACATGAAAAATTTATCAGAAAAAGTAATCCTTGTTACAGGAGCATCCAAAGGGATAGGTGCAGCTATGGCTAAACGTTTAGCCCAGAATGGAGCTAAATTGATCGTTAACTATGCAGGTAGTAAGACTGAAGCTGAAATTGTGGTAAACACGATTGTCGAAAATGGTGGTGAAGCCATTTCCATACAGGCCGATGTCAGCAAACCCGTGCAGGTAAAAGCCCTGTTTGATCAGGCTATTGCACAATATGGCAAAATAGATGTACTGGTAAACAATGCGGGTGTTATGATTACGAAATTAATCAAAGATACTACCGATGATGATTTCACCCGCCAGTTCGACATTAATGTAAGGGGTGTATTCAATACCCTTCGTGAATCTACTGGCAGGCTTGCAGACAATGGGAGTATCATTAACTTATCAACCTCAGTAAACAGGTTGATGCTGCCTTCTTATGGCACTTACGTTGCGACAAAGTCAGCCGTAGAGCAACTGACCCGTGTATTCTCCAAAGAGATAGGAAGAGGAATTAATGTAAACTCCGTTTCGCCGGGACCAACCAATACAGAACTCTTCATGAAAGGCAAACCACAGGAAGTAATTGACCGTCTTGCATCCATGAACCCATTCGGAAGAATTGGTGAACCTGATGATATTGCTGAAGTAATCGTATTTCTTGCCAGCGATGCTGCTAAATGGATCAATGCACAGAACATTGGTGTTAACGGTGGTATGGCTTAACCTCTGATTAAATTAACATAAAAACATTTTTAACAGCCATGCTCCTATTCTGGAGTTATTGGTACAATAAAATTTAATCATGAACACATTACAAAACAAAACAGCTTTGATCACAGGCTCAGCAAGAGGGTTGGGAAAAGCCATTGCAGAAAGATATGCTGCTCTCGGAGCAAACATTATCATAAACTATTCCAGGGACAAAGCTTCGGCCGATGAAGTGGTATCCAACATTAAGGCAATGGGTGCTAAAGTGATTGCGGTGCAGGCAGACGTAAGCAAGGTTTCTGAAATAGAAAAACTATTTAACCAGGCGGAACTTGCTTTCAGCAAAATAGACATAGTGGTAGCAAATGCCGGTATTGAGATGGTGGAAACGCCCGTAACCGAATTTACCGAGGAACAGTTCGACCGTTTATTCTCTATCAATACAAAGGGTGCTTACTTCACTATGCAACAGGCAGCAAAACGGGTACAGGACAATGGGCGAATAATCTATATTGCTTCCAGTACTACTGCGTACCCAGTGCAGGGAATGGCCGTTTATGGTGGCAGTAAAACAACACCACGTTACCTGGTAGATGTGCTTTCAAAAGAAATCGGACACCGTGGTGTAACCGTTAATACGATCATCCCCTTTGCAGTAGATCATTCCGGTATCTTTGCTGAAGCAGGAAGTTATCCCGAACTACGAAAATCTCTGATCGATAGTTGTCCGATGGGTAGGTTAGCTGAAGTGGAAGATGTAGCCAACATCGCAGAGTTCTTTGCGAGCGATCTGTCCTCTTTTGTAAACGGACAGCACTTATTGGTAAACGGAGGCGCAACTCAGTAAATCCATACTCCAGACTCACCCACAAGGATAAACGCATGTTTCATTATTCGCTTACAATTTTATAAACGATAATTTGGACACGCATATTTTTCATTTTTTCCTGGTCATTTTTCGGCGCTCTTATTAATGGCTGTGAGTTGCCTACTCCCCGAAATTTCAAGAAGCTATCCGAAATGCCATTTTCAGCCAATATATCATAAATTACTTTGGCTCTGGCTTCCGAAAGCTTATATAATTCTTGTAAGAACCCATAGTCTCTTTTACTTTGATAGTTAACATGCCCAATGATATCGAAGTGCGCATCTTTGTAACTATTGATTTTCTGGATGAGTTGAGGAATGGAGTTGATTGATTCCGGAGTAATTATTGGCCTGTCGGGCATGAAATTGATATTCCTGATTTCAAATGAATCAATTTTTTCGACGCGAGTCCTTGTACTTTTCCCAAATGGATCATCTTTTTCCAGACGGATTCTTATACTTTCTTCCTTGTTCATTGGCAGTATGTAGCCAACGATTTCCACTTTTCGGTTTAAGCTCAAATCGGATTCCTGCGAAAATTCTTCGCCCAGGTATCGATAAGTAGTATCAACTGTTGCGCGGGACGAAACCAATTGATAAACCCGTGAAGCTCGTAACCGTGATAAATTTCGGTTATTTGAGAAGGATCCGATTGTATCAGTGTATCCAACAATTTCCCTGATACTTTTTACAGATGAAACAAAATGAAGAATGGATTTTATTTGTGCGGAGTCCAGATCAAATGACCCGGTTCTATAGTATAAGAGCAGCGATGTGTCTTTCGCCTGTTGACAATAGATGCCTGAACTTAATGATGAAAAAAAGAAAATTAAATAGCATTTGAATCGAAACAATCTTGATAATTTCATTTTATGAATTTCCTTTGCTAAAAATATCAAATTATATTCGAATCAATAAACCACTCAAAATTGCTAGATCAACTTCCGTCTTATTTCCTGCAATTTTGACCTGGACACGGGGATAGACAATGAGCCACTATCTGATTTTTCGGGCCTCTCAACCTCCTTTTCATTCTGTCAAACAATTTACTTAATGGTTTTTACAATTTGCATTACAATACCCAATCCCTGGCCCCAATTCAAATCATATAAATGAACAATAGGTTGTAACGAAATCGCACACTTCTTGCTGTTAAAAATAGCCAAAGCATTGGCTCCCAGCGGGATAATGAAATGGCATTTATTTAGTGACGTTTGTTAAGTAACGGTGGATTTTATGACCACAAAATCGATTGCTTATGTTCAAAAATTATTTTAAAACTGCTTTCAGAAATCTTTGGAACTACAAAACGTCTTCTCTGATTAACATTCTTGGTCTTGGATTGGGACTAGCCTGCGGACTGCTAATTATTTTATGGGTACATGATGAATCTGAGAAAGATTCTTTCCACAGAAACAGTTTACAGTTATACAGTGTGTTTGAACGCCGGCATAATGATGGCGTGATAGAAGCAGGCTTTGCAACACAAGGCCTGATGGCAAGTGAAATGAAAAGAATATTGCCGGAAGTGCAGTATGCAACCAATTATGCGTGGAATACACTAAGCACATTTGAAGCCAATAATAAAATTCTTAAAGAAAACGGAAATTTCGCAGGGCCGGATTTTTTCAAAATGTTTTCTTATCATTTGATTGAAGGCAAGGCAACAACAGCATTGCAGTCGCCATTAGATATTTCTATCTCAAGAAAAATGGCAGAAAATTTTTTTGGCTCTGCCAAAGAAGCTATCGGGAAGACAATACGCTATGAAAATAAAAAAGATTTACAGGTGACTGCTGTGTTTGATAATGTCCCGGTGAACAGTTCTGTAAAATTTGACTATTTGATTAACTGGCAGACATTTTTAGAATATAATGATTGGGCTAAAAATTGGACAAACAACGGACCACTTACATGTATCATGCTGCGACAGGGAACAGATCCGAAATCTTTTGAAACTAAGATCGAACGCTTTCTCGATAAATACAATAAGGATCAGACGAAAACCAATTATATCAGGCTCGGAATACAACGGTATGAAGATAGTTATCTGTATTCAGGTTTTAAGAATGGTAAATTATCAGGCGGCAGAATTCAATACGTACAAATATTCAGCGTTGTCGCGGTTTTTATTTTGTTTATTGCATGCATAAACTTTATGAATCTCACCACTGCCCGTTCGTTAAAGCGGGCAAAAGAAATTGGTTTAAGAAAAGTGGTTGGCGCGTTACGCTCATCTCTTATTAAACAATTCATCGGAGAAGCTTTATTTGTAGTAACGCTTGCTGTAGTTTTATCTTTAGCAATAATTACACTGGTATTACCGCAGTTCAATCAGCTTACACAAAAACAAATTGAAATTCCTTTGAAGCTGCCCTATTTCTGGTTGAGCATTGGAGGCCTGATAATGGTTACCGGTTTTGTTTCCGGAAGCTATCCCGCATTGTACATGTCAGGATTTAATCCTGTGCGTGTCCTGAAAGGATCATTAAAATTTACCCGAGGCGCTTTGTGGTTTCGCAAAGGGCTTGTTATGTTTCAGTTTGTACTTTCAATCATCCTGATCATTGGAACAATTGTAATAGATAAACAAGTAGACTATACGCAATCCATAAACCTCGGATACAACCGCGAAAACCTTCTGTATATTCCACTGGAGGGAGATCTTGCTTCCAGGTACGCTCTGTTCAAAAATCAGGCTTTGAATATGCCTGGTATAAAAGAAATAACACGCATGAGCCAAAACCCAACCCGCATTAACAATGGGACTACCGGAATTGATTGGGAAGGGAAAAATCCAACTTCGAACATCGATTTTACTCATGTGGCCGTCGGCTATGATTTCACAAAGACGATGCATACTGAAATGGCAAAAGGACGCGACTTCTCTAAATACTTTCCGACGGATTCCGTTGGATATGTTATTAATGAAACCGCCCTCAAAATTATTGGGTATAAGGACCCTTTGGGAAAACCATTAACATTGTGGCAACAGAAAGGAGTTATCATTGGTGTTGTTAAAGATTTCCATTTTAATTCACTGCATACAAGCATTAACCCCTTAATACTTCGCATAGGTGAAAACGACAACTCCGGCACAGTACTGGTAAGGACTGAGCCCGGTAAAACAAAAGAAGCTTTGGCAAGCCTTAAAACCTTGTTGCATGACCTTAATCCCAAATTTCCTTTCACCTATAAATTTTCAGACGAAGAATACCAAAAGCTTTATAGTAGCGAACTAATAGTTCAACAACTTTCAAATTACTTTGCCTTTCTTGCTATTTTTATTTCTGGTCTTGGACTTTTTGGACTGGTATTATTCACCGCGCAACAGCGCACACGAGAATTTGGTATAAGAAAGGTACTTGGTGCAAGTGCAGGGTCACTATTTGGGTTACTTTCAAAAGAATTTTTGATTCTTGTATTTTTTGCTATAACGATCGCATCTCCAATTGCATGGTTTATCGTGAATAATTGGTTGCAGGACTATGAATATCGGGTTAACTTATCGTGGGGTATTTTTGTACTGGCAGGCGTTCTTGCGATATTGATTGCGTTAGCCACTATCAGTTACCAGGCAATATTAGCAGCACTGATCAATCCTGTCAAAAGTTTAAGAACCGAATAAATATATTGATGGGTTTCCTGCGCGGGCAGCGTTAATCGGTAACTACCTTTACGTCCTTAAACAGAAAGGGATTGCTGCTCAGGCTCAGTTTCTTTCCGCTTGCAATGGTTATATTCCGTAGAATGACTTCCCTGGTTCTAATAAAGGGAAAGGTTTCCTTGTAGGAAGCATCGGTCATTGCTGGATTGAAATTTGAAAAAATGGCGGGACCCTGGTAAGACTCCGGATGATTGGAATCGTTGATACGAAGGTTTTCGATAGTGATCCGTTCAGGCATATAACAAATGTAGCCGAAATCATGCTGGCCGGAATTAGCACCACCGATCAGGCTGGCACTTATGGGCTTGCCGCCGGCGGGCACGAAAACGCAGTTACGGATAAAGACATCTCCCTGCCAGGTACTGCCATAATCGCTGCGCAAATTGATCAGGTTGTTGCCGTTGATGGTCGAATTCTCCACGGTCAGCACGCCGCTGCCAATGGCATTAATACCCATGTGCCCCAGGGTGGAGTTGCGGATGGTGGCATTGGCAACACCCATATGGGCATCGAAACGGGAAAACGTGCATGAATCATAAAGCAGATTTTTGCAGTAGTTAGACCCCAGGATTCCCCAGTATGTTTTGTCGTTGATATCATTTGTCTGGCTGCAGTTCACGAATGATATATTCAGGGCACGGTTGACCGAAATATCGTAAGTGCCCATTGAAACAGGCTTCCCTGCTGCGCCAATAGTAACATATGTTTTGTGCCCGGTGAGGACGGTATTCTTAACAGTTACATAAGCGCAATCGCCAATATTGATGAAGCCGCCATAGGGCGCTCCATGCTCTCCTTCACCAATAACGCGATGTTCAAGCCCCTGCACAATAACATGGGAACGCCTGATAGAAATATTCCGGTTATAATAAGTATACTTTGATTCAGCTTTGTTGGCAAGGGTTGTAAAACGCCCCCCGGTAATAGTCAGCTTTTTTTCATCGATGGGAATAGCAGTGATATCCGTGACCTGATCGAAGTCCCAGATAATCGGGGCGTTCATATCCAAATTGCCGTATTTATCAGCTACAAAAATATCTGTCTGCGGAGATCCGTTGTTTTGGTTGAGCCCAAAACGTATATAACGTTTAACATTAGCATTGGTGACGGTGATCAGGCAGGCACCGGGCAGAGACTGGTCGATTTTCTGCTGGTTCCTCTTTAATGAAGAAATCGTTTCAAGTTTAATTGGTTGCAGTCCGGAACTAACCGTGAACACAGATGCATTTCGATTTTGCACTTCGGTATCGTCAATGATGAAAGCGGCCTTGCCGAAATCGGTGTCGGTACGGATGATGGCTGTGCGCTCCTTTCCCCCGATATAGTAACTGGCGCCTTCGTCGGCTTTCACTGAAAGCCCGTACTGATTGGCGACTGCATGAGCCGCAGCGATGGCGTCTATATCATCGGTTTTTCCATCTCCCCTGGCCCCGAAGTCGCTATAACGAACCCATCCCCTGTCTTTAAGTTTATGCAGATCCGTTGGAGATATATTTACCTTTAATTGCCCCTTTTCACTGGCGCTAACGCCGGTTTTCTTCTTTTCGGAGCTTATCAAAACATTTTCAACGGGACCTTTGGTCTGCCCCCATACAATCATCACGCAGGTTAACAGTAAGAAAGACAATAGCACATATTTCATCTGGGCTTATTTTAATGGCAATCAATTTAAGGAAAATCGCTTGTTTGGTATGTTTATACCTGCTTCCTCCCCTCTCCTCACCTTTGTTCAAGATTTTCGATAAAGCTGTCTAGACTCTCAGCAACCTGGATTATGTAACTCGGGGGGGGGTTATTCACTCCTTAAACTTTGCGCAGGTCTTGAAGAGGCTGTTTTAAAACATATTATTGTTATCGCAGCTGCAATGGTTAAAAAAATAAAAATCGCGACAGTCAGGAATGGCACAATGGTAAGTTGTATCCTGTAAGCATAGTTTTCCAGCCATCTCGTGGTTGCGAAATATGCCAGAGGCCAGGCGATCAGATTGGAAACAAAAATCAAAACCGCATATTCCTTAAGAAAAAGTCCAATGATTCTTCCGGCGGAAGCGCCCAGTACCTTACGTGTTGCAATCTCCCTTGTCCGTTTCGTAAGAGTAAATGTGATTACACCAACAATGCCAAGTAATACGATAATAAGAGTAAGGGCCGTGGCTATTGAAGAAGCTGTTTTTAGCTGGAGATCGGCTTTATATATTGCCTGGAATTTTTCATCCATAAAAAAATACTCGAACGGAGTGCCGGGAAACAGTTCCTTCCATTTGGCTTCAACCCTGGAGACCGTCTTGTGGATATCTGTCGTTGCAAGCTTCAGGGAAAGATAATCATAAGCCTGCATGTCCCTTATATTCATGATGGCAAGAGGCTCAATGTTTTCGTGCAATGACGCAATATGAAAGTCCCTGACAACACCGGCTACGGTCAATTCTTTGCCAATCAGCCTGCCGGCACGTTTGCCCGTACCAGTTTCCCAACCAAGTGCTTTCAAAGCAGATTCATTTAAAACAATTTGCCCCGGCATGTAGCTTTCCTGGCTAAAGAATACACCCTCTTTCATTGGAATTCCATACACTTTTGCAAAATTGCGGTCTGCGATGATTATCGGGCAGATTAGTTTTTTACCGCCTTTTCCACCTGGTGAGAGTCCTCCGGATCCATCCGGCCTGCCATCAGGAATATTAGACGACAATGAAACCGCCGTAGTGCCATTCACGGTAGCAAGTTGATCCCGGATAGATTCCATTTGCATTATACCTGCCGAATCCCATTTATGTGGGACAGATGAGATAATCAATACCTGATCCTTCTTATATCCCAGATCCATGGTGAATAAATATGAAACCTGTCCTGACACAACAAGGCTGCTAATGAAAACGGCTACTGCCAGAGAAAACTGCATGATCAGAAGTCCTTTTCTCATCGTAATCCCTCCTTGCACTGAACCAGCTTTACCTTTAACTGCTGTTGTCACATTAACAGCACTCAGAACAAAGGAAGGATAAATGCCTGCAATAATTCCTATCAGGGCAACAAACAGCAATCCTGTAAATATGGTGGTAGTATTAAAATCATACAGTGGAGTGAGTGTTGTCACCAACAATTTATTAAAAGCCGGACGTGCCACTTCATAAAATAAAACAGCCAGGGTAGCAGCAAGAAAGCTAAGAACCAGCGCCTCGAATACGTGCTGGATGGCAAGCTGCCTTCTATTACCGCCAAATACTTTCCTTAAACCAATCTCTTTTATTCTCCAGGCAGAAACGCCTATACTAATATTGATAAAATTAATCACAGCCATTAATAATATCAATAACCCCACAAGTGTAAGTGCATCCATCATCTTTCTAACGGTGCCATTATTCTCTTCCAGGTGGTAATCTTTCATTGCACTTAATTCTGCGCTTAAGCCGGAGCTAATCCAGGGAGCGGCATTTGATTTCAGTACCTGAGGCAAAAGTGCTGTTACATAAGCAGGATCAACACCAGGTTTCAATTCAACCATGCCTGTAACGAAGACTATACTCCAGTTGTCTCCATAGTGCTGTAACCGGAATAGCGTATCGCTCTCCATGGGAACAAATACCTCGTATTGATGACCCTGGTTATAGTTCATGACAGAATTAAACGGCATATCCTGCAAAACAGCCGTAATAGCAAAATCTTCTTTTGTTCCTTTCTGCGTATGAATAGTCAGTATTTTATCCAGCACATCGGATCTCCCAAATAACTTTTTTGCAAAGGATTCAGTGACCACTGCCGACCTGTTATCTCTGAATAAAGCCGCCTTGTTGCCGGCAACAAGTTGAAATCCATAAATAGATACCAGCGTGGTATCAGCTATTGCAATATCTTCCCTGAATTGCCTGGCTCCGGATGACACAATAGCGTTGATTGGATCAAACCGGTAATAGTTCTCAATAAGAGTTGGATATAATTCTTTTAGTTTTTTTGCCAGCGGACCTACCGTTGTGGTTGCAGGTGCAGTATTGTCATCCTTCCAATTACTTTTTAACACATATTGCCGGTCAATATTCCGGATTTGTGAATTGACAGCTTTTTTTGTAGATATATATATTCCAATGATCAGGCAAAATGTAATACCAATACTTAATCCAAAAACATTGATGAAAGAAATCAATTTATGCCGCATAAGATATCTCACAGCAACAGTAAAGTAATTTTTAAACATATCTCAAAGTTGTAGGCGAAAATTGCTGATGGTTACTACCCACAAACCAACCGATAATTGACATATTCACAAAATCCATTTTTTTAGAGTTACAACAAAACATGGACTCTTTCCCGCGCATGGGACTTGGCCTATCCATATCTGCTCAAATTATAAGGCGATGTGGTGGTACAATCAGGGTACAAAGCAAACTTGAAATAGGATCTGATTTTTCTTTCACATTACCGATTAATTACAGTGATATAAAGTTAAAAACATAGTTTTACTAAAGATGGATAAAGAACAAAAACTGCCTTCGAGATGCCGAAAAATCCAGTGGTTGTAGATTTTCACTTTTAAGGAAAGGCACGAGAGGCAAGTCGTAAAATAATAATTTAAGAACTATATCACTATCCTCTTGTGGACACTTCGGCTCAAATCAACTTAATGTCATTGTATGAAAAAGCTTTCATCTAATCGAAACGATCATCATTTTTTTGATCAATTTGCAAGTCACGTAACCCGGTTAACGGGCAGCACTGCAGCATTCTTTTTAGCACTTTTTGTTGTCATTTGCTGGGGCGTCAGCGGCCCGTTTTTTCATTTTTCCGAAACATGGCAATTGGTCATTAATACTGGTACTACCATTATTACTTTCCTTATGGTATTTATTATTCAAAAAGCACAAAACAAAGATTCCCTCGCCATTCAGCTAAAACTAAATGAACTTGTAGCTGCTCACGAACTTGCCAGCAACCGGTTGGTTAACATTGAAAATATCCCGGAGGATGATCTGAAAATCATTCAGAAATATTACGTGCACCTGGGTGAAATCACCAAAAAGGAGGAGAATTTGCAACAATCACACTCTATAGATGAAGCGCAGGAAATGCATGAAATTAAAAAAGATCGCAAAGACATAATCCTGGGTACTATCGATTCGAAGAAGAAAAAAGATTCACAGTAAACGACCCATAAACCATATATCCCCCGAGAAGACATCCGGCTCAATAAGTGTTAATTCGATGTCGTTTGTCCGATTGTTAGATGCCATTAACTTGCCATCTTTAAAAGCCAGTGCAAAGGTCACTCCTAATTCATCGCTTTTGAAATTACCAGTTTAGTCGATTGTGTTTTCTTTTGTAAGGGGTATATTTTTTATCCGTTCACCATGCATTTGTCTTTCATTTATCTGGAAGTCCAACTCATTGACTTCCCCTTCGCCATCTTTGAACTTTATGTTTGCACCAGGCCCAGGAATCGTAAAGGAGCTCTGGGAAATAGCCAGTAATGTGAATTTACCC
>NZ_DATHKG010000021.1:0-24717 GCF_035489435.1 Flavitalea sp. | reverse complement strand
ATTTGTTGCCTTTATCAGCTCCGATATGCAGCAAAGTACCGTCCTTATAACTTTCGAGTTCCATTGTAGCCTTATCGGTCTCAACTTCAGCAAGCAAATCGCCTTTTTTTACCGTGTCTCCAACTTTTTTATGCCAGGCCGCAATCACACCTTCGGTCATGGTATCACTAAGTCGGGGCATTAATATCGTTTCCGCCATAATCGGTATTGTATTTTAAATTGTTCTTTATCAGATTGAGCGTCGAAATTAAGGCAAATTGAGGAAATGAGCATAAGCTTTGAAATGTTCGTTTTTTTTCGTTTTTTGAGGGACCGAACCCTTTAAATACTGCATACATGATTTCTCCCTCAGTGGTTTATCCACCTTCCCCCACCGAAGACCGCGGTGTTTTAAAAGAAACCTCTGTCAGTTTTCGAAAGGAGGTGGGAAAAGTCCTCACATCCATCATATTATTCTTTATCGTGTATGTTTTGCTGATCTGCCTGGCGGTAATCCTCGCCATCCTGACTGTATATGGAGGTGTGGCACTGATACTGGCTGCTCCAAAATTCATCACCCTTATGATCGGTTTGGGATTAATTGGCCTGGGGATCATGGTATTGTTTTTTCTGATCAAGTTTATTTTTGCAGTCTCAAAATTTGATCATTCAAATAGTATTGAAGTCAAAGAGACCGAACAACCTGCACTGTTTGCTTTCATCCGAAAGCTTAGCCATGAGACACAAACCAGTTTTCCAAAAAAGATCTATATCTCCCCGGAGGTAAATGCCTGTGTTTTTTATGATAGCAGCTTTTGGAGCATGATGCTGCCCGTCAAAAAAAATCTCCAGATCGGCCTTGGCGTGGTAAACGTACTCACGGTAAGTGAGTTCAAAGCCGTTGTTGCGCACGAATTTGGCCATTTCTCGCAAAGAAGTATGAAACTGGGAAGCTTTGTTTACAACGTGAACAAGGTCATTTACAATATGCTTTATCACAATAGTGGATATGGTAATACGCTGAATGTCTGGGCCAATATTCATGGCCTGTTCGCCGTGTTTGCAGCGCTGACTGTAAGAATTGTAAGATGTATCCAATGGATACTCCAGGGAATGTATGCGCTTATCAATAAAAATTACATGGCATTGTCACGTGAAATGGAATTTCATGCAGATGCAGTTGCCGCCAGTGTAAGTGGAAGTGATAGTCTTATAACGGCACTACGGCGCCTCGATCTGGCCGATGCGAGTTACAATATGGTTTTAAGTAAATACAACGACCTTTTTAAAGAGAAACTGGTGGCAGATAATATGTATCACGACCATCAGACGGTGATGCACCTTGTTGCAAAGGAACACCGGCTTGAGATAAAGGATAATATAACTATTGTCAATGAGAAGTTCCTCAAAGAACGTGTTCAAAACCGGGTCAATTACAAAGACCAGTGGGCCTCGCATCCACCGGTTGAGGAAAGAACAAAACAACTTGCTCAACTGAATATCGCCGCCGAGCAAAATAATGAATCGGCATGGACCTTGTTTACAGATCGCGACTCGCTTCAGCAACAACTTACCAAAAAAATCTATGCTGAAATTCCCATTCCCGAAGAAGCAACCATAGTAGATGCTGCAACATTTCAATCCAAATATTTACAGGAGCAGGAAGCATACAGGTTACCCTCCATCTTTAATGGCTTCTTTGATGACAGGGAAATTTCGGAGTTTGATTTAAACAAACTGATAAAAGAAAGATCAAAAGATAATTCAACTGTTCTGTGGTCCGGATTATTTGGCTGCGAAAATTTATCGCTGCCAAAAAGGATAGTAGGTTTAAAATCAGATATCGACATTCTTGAAAATATTGAAACTGGTTATTTCAATGTAAAAAGTTTTGATTTTGACGGCCAGAAATATGATGCGAAAGAGTCAGCTTGTATCAAAGAAAAACTGGAAGTAGAATTAAAGGCAGCGGAGCAAAAACAATCAGATCTCGATCATGATATGGTTTGGTATTTTTATGATCTGGCAAGGCAACACTCAACGCGATCAGCTTATGACTGTAAACAACAACTACAACTTTATAATGAACTCAGACATGAAACGGCGTCTTTCCTTACACAAGTAAATAATACGATAGAACTTATTGCCCCGTTTTACAGCGATGAAAATTTAACATATGAAACGGTTAATGCTATCGTTACTGAGCTAAAATCAGTAAAAGAACCTGCTTTTAAAATCTCAATAAGGCACTGGCTCGGGATTTGTGATTTTTCAGACAACCTGGTCCTGAAGGAGAAAGCCCTCAACTTTATAGAAAAAGATTATCACTACTTCGTCGATAATTCTTTTATGAATAATGAACTGGAGGAATATAACTTCTTACTGCGCGAAATGTGGATGGTTGTAAGCTTTTATAAATTCCGGTTTTTCAAAAAATTACTTAACGATAGGATTTCATTACTGCCCGATCAGTTGGTGAATGTCAAACTACTACAGGCTGACATTTAAACTGTGAAATACCGTTAAACGGTAAATGTCCGGAGGATTACAAATATGGATCCACAACCGAATAAAGCAGGCAAATTGCTGTGAAAAACCTTAATCCTTGTAGTGAAAGACACCATTTTGTCTGGGAAGCTGTTTGTATTTTTGACCATCCTGACAAAAAAGAAAAAGTGGCAAAATCCAAACACCAGACAACAGTAGTCAAGGAAATAATTTTCAAGAAGATTGTTTTGTTGAGAGATGAAAAGGTAATACTGGATATTCACCTGGCGGAGATGTATGGGGTAGAGACGAGAGTATTGAAGCAGGCGGTTCGCAGAAACATCGAACGCTTCCCGGAAGATTTTATGTTCGAATTAACGGAGGAAGAAATCAAATCAGTGGTATCACAAAATGTGATACCACACAAAAAATACCTGGGTGGCGCCGTTCCATTTGCTTTTACCGAGACCGGGGTGGCGATGCTATCAAGCATATTGAAAAGTAAGACCGCAATTGACATGAATATAGCCATTGTCAGGGCGTTTATTGCGATAAGAAAAATAACTGCAGATTACAAGGAAGTCTTGAATATAATTAATGCGATGCGTCTTCAATATGATGCTAATTTTGATGAGCTTTACAGTGCACTCGAAGGATTGATTAAGTCACCACAACCCCCAAGAGCCAGGATCGGTTTTAGAAGAATTGACGAAGTAGATTAATCTTTGTTTATTCCAGAAATCGAAGCTATTTGATCAATAATCCAGTTCCAGTTTTAACCTGTCCTTCAGTTCCCTGATGATTGGATATTGCTCCACGATCTGGAGAAACTGTTCTTTCTTATTCAGCGTTTTTTCCATCTGGATATGATGCACCGGTGTTTCAGAAACACTGATCGAATAATTTAAAGAACGGTTATTAAACTTCTCCTGGAGAAACTCCGACAAAAATCTTCTTTCCTGTTCGATGAAACGATGCTCAAGGTTATTATTACTTAATACTTCAAATGAATTGTCAGATGTAATTGTAAGCCTTGCAAGGTCAAAGCTTTGAACTGCCGGATTTTTCTTTTCGCGGAGGATGTTTGTATATCCTTCCCAATATTGCTTTAAAAGTTCATCACTAAGTGGAATTGGACGATTACTTTCTGCATCATTCGGATTATTTGCGAATTTTTGCCTTATGTTTTCAAGCGATCCGATCCTCGTTGCTTTTGCTGAAGGTTTTTTGATAGTTGCAACTGGAACAGGCTCTGCAATCTTCTTAGTTGTTGCGTCAGCGTCCATGGGATCACTAAATGATTCCGTTTCCTCGATCAGAAGTTTTGATGTATGTTGCCCGGCTGGCTCCTTTGTTTTTTGTGTACCGGTTTTTTGTATACCGGTTTTTTTGCCTGGTGAAGGCACAGCTTCCATCATGGGCAATTGCCTGTAGGCAACCGGTCGGGTCGTCTCAACTAATTTTTTTTTTGAAATGCCCTGGCTATCATTTGATAAAACGATTGCCTGGTTGAGATAACTGAGACGGATCAGCGCTAATTCAACATGCAGTCTCTTATTTCGTGCTGCCTTGTATTGAATTTCCGCCTCATTCAGCACATTTAATGCGCTGACCAGCCAGGCTATACTTATTTTTTTCGCAGTTGAGGTGTATTTATCCCTGAAATTTTCAACTACTTCAAGTAAACAGGCCACTTTCTCATCCTTGCATACAAGCAGGTTACGAATAAACTCTGCAAACCCGTTCATTACCATATCACCTTCAAAACCTTTGCGGTTGATATCATCATATAACAGCAACGCGGAAGCCAGGTCCTGCTGTTCCATGCTGTCGATCAGTTTAAAATAATAGTCTGCGTCGAGTATATTCAAATGCTCAAGTGTGTTTTGATATGTAAGCTCACCATTCGTGAAGCTCACAATCTTATCCATGATGCTCAACGCATCACGCAAACAACCTTCACTTTTTTGAGCAATCACCTGTAGGCCGGCTTTTTCTGCCTTTATGTTTTCTTTCTGACAGATCTCTTCGAGATGAGCTACAGTATCATTTATTGTGATTCTTTTGAAATCAAAAATCTGGCAACGGCTAAGTATTGTTGGAAGAATTTTATGTTTTTCGGTGGTTGCAAGGATAAATATGGCATAGGGTGGTGGCTCTTCCAGCGTCTTCAAAAATGCGTTGAAAGCCGAAGAACTAAGCATATGAACCTCATCTATGATATATACTTTGTACTTACCGGCTTGTGGTGGAAATCTTACCTGTTCAACCAGGCTTCGAATGTCATCCACCGAATTGTTGCTTGCCGCATCCAGTTCATGAATATTGAGCGAAGTGCCTTCGTTGAAAGAAACACATGAATGACAGGTATTACAAGCTTCGCCTGAAGCAGTTGCATTTTCGCAGTTAATTGTTTTAGCAAGAATGCGGGCACAGGTCGTTTTTCCAACGCCCCTGGGACCGCAAAATAGAAAGGCATGAGCCAGCTGCTGGTTCCTGATGGCATTTTTTAAAGTGGTTGTGATATGCGCCTGGCCCACCACGGTGTCAAAAGTCTGGGGCCGGTACTTGCGTGCTGATACAATAAATTTATCCATGTCTTATCTCCTGATAATGCAAAATTAATTAATTCCGGCCTGATGTGGGTCTAAACAGGATCAGAGTTTCTCAGATTCGATGCACAATTGCATGATAGATGCACAATTGCATGATAAATAAATCAAATCTATTGGGATCGATTGATTTCCATCGAACAAATCATCACAATGATGGTATGCCGATCCTCAGATCATAATAGCGGATGCCTGTGATATTCCTTTGTCTGATCGAAAAGATAACGATAGGTAGTCAGCCTTCTGCTTAGAAATGTCCCCAGGCTTTGAGCGATATTGATCATTTTGGGATTAAAATCGCCTATCCATTGAATTTCATAATCTTCATAAATATCCCGGGGCTGAATCACTTTGGCTCCTTCAACAATCATATACGAATCCACACCTTTACCCTGGAACTCGGGAATTATGCCGAAAGCGACACCAGTAAAGCGGTTGCATTTTTTTGTAGCCTTTACCCAAAGGAATTTAAGTTTGGCGAGCGGGCCAAATTTGCCATTCAGGTATTTGAACCACTGGTTTAAGTCAGGAATGTTGATCCAGATTGCGATAGGCTGTTCCTTATAATAAGTAAACCAAACCACTTCTTCGTCCATAATGGGTTTCATTTCCAGGAACATTTTGTGGACGATTTCCTTACGCATTTCTTTCATGCCCCCGTGTCCCGACCAGGCCTTGTTATAAACGGTTGTAAAATCCTGTGCGAATTTTTCAAGCTGATCTTTACGGATATGTACTGCCTTATAGCCGGGATCTGCAGCTAATATCGCATGGCGGTCAAAAAATTTCTGGGAGAGTTGGTCCTTTACTTTCATGGCAAAACACTCCTGGTTAAAAAAAACTTTGAAACCATAGTTTTCGAATAACCGCTGATAATAGGGTGGATTATAATTCATCCCATACATCGGGGAATTGAAACCTTTCACAAGCAGGCCCCACCAGCGGTCCCTCTCACCAAAATTGACAGGCCCGTCCATTGCTTCAGCGCCTTTTTGAATAAGCCAGTCTTTAGCTGTGTTGAATAATTTATCTGCTGCAGCCTGGTTGTCAATACAATCAAAAAAACCGATACCCCCGACCTTCATGTCGTCGTTTTTATTCTTATATCTTTTGTTTATGAAAGCTGCAATACGGCCGATCTTTTTACCCTGTTCATCCCTGAGTATCCACCGGGTAACTTCTCCATGACGAAAGGCTTTGTTTTTCGCGGGATCGAAAACAAGGTTGATGTCTTTGTCAAGGGGGCGGATATATTCCGGGTTGCCCCGGTTTATTTCGACATTGACCAATAAGAAATCGTGGCTGCTTTTTTTATCAGATACTTCAATAAGCTGCATGCGTTGGTTTAGATTCTGTCTATTTATTAGATTCTGTCTATTTGATAAAACGAAGGGTGCCTCAGCGGGCACCCTTTCGCAAAATAATAAATACGATGTGTTTAATTCAATTTATTTTTTGGGGCATCAGATTTCAGGTGTGTGTCAAGAAATTTAAGGATCTGGCCATAACCTTTTATTTCGTTTTCTCTTTTCATGAAACCATGCCCTTCATCGGGAAACACCACATACTCAACTGGCACGCCCTTCTTTTTTACTGCATCTACCACTTCATCGCTTTCAATCTTCAATACCCTTGGATCATTTGCTCCCTGCAGAACCATCAGGGGTTTTGTAATCTGGTCAGCATGAAGCAAAGGTGAATATTGCTTGAGCCTTACTGTGTCTGCAGTGTTGGGATCGCCAATTTCCTCATACAGCGCTTTTTTGAATGATTCCCAATAAGGTGGAACTTCCTTGAGCGTTCTCAACCAGTTTGCTACACCAAACAGATCCACCCCCATTTTAAATTCATCCGGATGGAAGCTCAGTGCTGCCAGCGTCATATAGCCACCATAAGAACCGCCCATGATCCCAATTTTTGATGAATCTATATATGGAAGAGATGAAAGATATTTTTTACCCCAGATACAATCTTTCAGATCCTTGTCTCCATGGTTCCTGTTATCCATCTTAAAAAATGATTTTCCGTAGCCGCTGCTGCCGCGGTTATTAACGGCAAGTATTGCATAGCCATGATTAACCAGGTACTGAATAAGTGGGTCGTAGCCTGATCTTGACTGGCCTCCGGGACCTCCATGCACAAACACCAGGGCCGGTACCTTTGCATCTTTTGAAGCCTGGTGTGGTTTATAATATATAGCCGGAATATCCAGCCCGTCGAATGATTTATACCTGACCACTTCAGCTGATACCAGGTCCTCAGCCTTGATTTCGGGGTTCAGGGTGTTGGTTACTTTTTTCAAATCTTTGGTCGCGAAGTCGTACACATAAATGTTATTGGTCGACTTACTGCTTCCGACACTTAAACGCATCTTATTTTCACTCCTGGAAAAACGTACTCCTTGTATATCACCGTCATCGATTTTGGGTATATCTAGTGGCTTTCCTGTCTGGTGGTCAAATATGTATATCTTATTTGAGCCATCTTCATTCACCCCGATTACCCGATACTTTTCGTTAAATGAAAGTGTCAGATACATTACATCCCAGTTTGTTTCATATACCTTTTCTTTTTTTCCGCTTGCGATATCAAAACGCGCGAGGTATTGAAATTCGCTTCCCTCATCAGTGAGATAATAAAGACTTTTACTGTCTTTTGAAAATTGCATAGGGTAATAAACAGCCTCAATGGTGTCGCTGCTGAGTTTGGTAATCTTTTTGGTCTGTCTGTCTACCAGGAACATGTGATTGGCAGATGTTGTGATGTTCTGGACCTGTACAAGAAAGTTTTCATCATCGGATATTGCAGCGAAATCGAACCCATTTTCATTTTTGTAGATCATTGAAGGTTTCCATTGGAGGGTATCCATCTTATATAAGTCAAAATATTTTGGATCCCGCACGTTGCTGATATAATACATGGCAGTGCCATTGCGAGTCCAGTTTATAAACTGGGCTTTTTCTTTTTCGCCTGGAGTTAAATCCTTTACTGTCCCCGTTTTTGTTTGCAGAAAGATATGATCGTTCTCATTTCCACCTTTATCAGAAACATATAAAAAGTTATCTGACCCTGGAAGATAGTCCTGGCCGAAAATGAATTCTTTTGGTGAAGATGTGAGTGCTTTTTTAACACCGGAAGCGAGATCAATCTCATACGCATTATAAATACCGCTTTCATTGCTGGTATACATCAGCTTTTTGTCGTCGGGTGAAAAGTTGCCCCCGTAAACCAGGTTGCTTTTATAAAATTGTTCGATTGTATAGGCAGAGACCTGTTTAGGTTCGTCTTTATCGGCCTTCTCAGCTGCATCGTTACAGCTTGTAAAAATCATGCAAGTGATCGCAATAACAGAGAGAATTTTCATTATAAATTGTTTAGGTTTAGGTGAACAATACCCGATGTTCAGGTTAATGAGCTTGAGCGATATAATCAATAAGACTTATAGAAAGATCGTAATATAGAAAGATCGTGAAAAAAGCGCTCAAAGGCTGTGAGAATTATTAAAACCGGCAAATTTTCGGTCAGGGCGGGCCAATTCGGGGGTGACTCCGGAAATACAGCAGGTAATCCGATAGATTGAAAAAGAGAGGAGCTTTCCAGCCCCTCCCGGACATAAAGGATGAACACCAGACTAAAAGTATAAACGAGAATTATGATCACCAGGTTTGCCCGGGAAATTATTTAACTTCTCTAAATGGCCTGAAAATATTCTGTGGAATTTCGGATTTTGATTGTGCTCGCTTACCTTTGCAGCCGAAAACAAAAAGGTTAATTATTGTTATTGTTTAAGATATTGACTATCAATAATTAAACACCAATCATCAACACCGGATCAAATAAATCTTACATATGCCAAACGTTGGTAAAATTAAGCAAATCATCGGCGCAGTAGTAGATGTTCAGTTCGAAGGTAAACTACCTGAAATTTACAATGCGTTGGAATTAAAACGTTCTACTGGTGAGACGCTCGTTCTTGAGGCTCAACAGCACCTTGGCGAAGACAGTGTTCGCTGTATTGCCATGGATGGAACAGAAGGATTGGTTCGTGGGATGGTGGTAACAGATACCGGTTCGGCTATTACAATGCCAATCGGCGAAGGAATTAAGGGACGTTTGTTTAATGTGACCGGTGATCCGATTGACGGATTACCTGCGATTTCCAAAGTTGGCGGTCGCCCGATTCACTCAAAACCACCTGCTTTTGAAAACCTTAGTACAGCAACAGAGATTCTGTATACAGGTATCAAAGTTATTGACCTGATTGAACCATATGCAAAAGGTGGTAAGATTGGGTTGTTGGGTGGTGCAGGAGTTGGGAAAACAGTACTGATCCAGGAGCTTATTAATAATATCGCAAAAGCTTATAGCGGTGTTTCCGTATTTGCAGGTGTGGGAGAAAGAACAAGGGAAGGAAATGACCTTATGCGTGAAATGATCGAAGCCGGTATCATGAACTACGGCGACGAATTTAAACACAGCATGGAAAATGGTGGCTGGGATCTGAGTAAGGTTAATATCAATGACCTGAAAGAATCTAAAGCGACATTCGTATTCGGACAAATGAACGAACCACCAGGTGCCCGTGCAAGGGTTGCATTGAGTGGACTGACCATAGCAGAATATTATCGCGATGGAGATGGCCAGGGCAAGGGTCGTGATATCCTTTTCTTCGTAGATAACATTTTCCGTTTTACCCAGGCGGGTTCTGAGGTTTCGGCTTTGCTGGGACGGATGCCATCTGCGGTGGGATATCAGCCAACTCTGGCTACAGAAATGGGATTGATGCAGGAAAGAATCACCTCAACTAAAAATGGTTCAATCACTTCCGTACAGGCGGTTTATGTGCCAGCGGATGATCTTACCGATCCGGCGCCGGCAACTACCTTCGCACACATGGATGCCACCACGGTACTTTCAAGAAAGATTGCGGATTTAGGTATTTATCCTGCGGTGGATCCATTGGATTCTGCCAGCCGTATACTTACTCCTTTGATTGTTGGTGATGCTCACTATAATTGTGCTGACCGTGTTAAGCTGATTCTTCAGCGTTATAAAGAATTGCAGGATATCATCGCAATCCTTGGTCTGGATGAATTGAGTGATGAAGATAAACTTACTGTATCGCGTGCAAGAAGGGTGCAGCGTTTCCTTTCTCAACCTTTCCATGTGGCAGAACAGTTCACCGGTCTTAAAGGAGTCTTGGTTCCGATTGAAGAAACAATCCGTGGATTCAATATGATCATCGATGGAGAAGTTGATGAATATCCGGAAGCAGCCTTCAACCTGGTTGGTACCATTGATGATGCTATCGAGAAAGGTAAAAAAATGCTTGCCCAGGCCCAGGGATAATAATTCGTCAGCGAAAACTCAAACCGACCTATCATGAATTTAGAAATACTCACACCCGAGCGAAAGCTGTTTAGCGGTGATGTATATGGGGTTCAGCTTCCCGGCGTGGAAGGTTCTTTCGAAGTTCTTGAAAGACATGCTCCGCTGGTAGCTGCGCTAAAAGCTGGCAGGGTAAAAGTGCTTAAAGACAAATCGTTTTCACCGCTTGCTTTTTTCGATATACAAAGCGGATTTGTTGAGGTACTACATAACAAGGTTACAATACTTGTTGAAGGCGCCCGCGCTCTGGAAACTGTTTAATAAAACCCGCCTTCACTTTTATTGGTGATACATTATCGGTGATATTAAGAAGATTCAAATAAAATATAATTCTAACTGAGCCCCGGTTTCGCCGGGGTTTTTTCATTCCCGGATAGCCCGGGATTTTCAATTTATTAACTAATCAATCACAAATAATTGTCTCTTTTAATTCGACTTTAATCTTCTTGTTAGTAACCTGTTAAGCTTGATGATTACATACAACCACCCATTGTAATATTTCGTTTATGCTCTTATAAAACCTCAATAATATATGAAAAAATATAAGTTGCCGGTTGCGGGGTTCTGTCTTCTGATGCTTGCTCTGGTTGGCTGTAGCAAAGATCCTTTGCGCGATATGACGGCAGAAGAGAGCCGGATTTATATCACGAACCGCGATTCTACAGTCAATTTCAGTTCATTCAACACTTTTAGTATTTCGGATTCAGTGACAGTTATCAGTAATAACCAGCTGGAAGGCAAGGAAACAACAAACACCGACCTGTTGTTTGTTAATGCGGTGAGAAAACAGATGACCGACAGGGGTTTCAGAGAAGTAGCACGCACTGAAAATCCTGACCTTGGAATTAATGTGAGCCGCATCTACAATTCTTCAACCGGAGTTATTAGTTATCCTGATTATTGGGGAGGATACTATGATTATTATGATCCGTTCTATTGGGGTTATCCAGGTTATGGATATAGTTTTCCGGGATCTTATGGTGTTTATGAAATCACCGAAGGTGCTTTATCAGTTGATATTCTCGATATCAGGGATGCCAATGAATCAAAAACCATCAGTGGCATATGGAATGGACTGGTAAGGGGTACAGGTGTATTTGAAAATCAGAGTGCAGCTACGAATATAAAAGCGCTGTTTGACCAGTCGCCTTATATCGGTTCAAACTAATTATTGAAACTAATTAAATATTCGCTGGTAAATATTCGCTGATTAATTATTCACTGAATAATTCTTCAAGCCGATTAAAAACAGAATACAAATAATCTAAAGATGAAAAAGATAAAAAGGCTTTGCTTATTGATTGGTGCAGTATTGCTGTTTGCAGTATCCGACGTCACTGCGCAAAGAATGAAACTTAATATCAACTATGGTTTGGGAATACCCGCATCTTCAGGGTTTAAAGATTATGTAAGCAACACATCCTTCCGGGGATGGAACGCAAACCTTCTATACGAAGTGAACGACCAGTTGTCTGTCGGGCTTGGAGTTGGTATGCAGAGCTTTTATCAAAGATATCCCCGTGCTATTTACAAGACTGTTGAAGGAAGTGATCTGTCTGCGGTTGTCACTAATACCGCCACTGCTATGCCGATACTTGTCCAGGGACAGTTTAACCTGTTGCCCGAAGCAAAAATTCAGCCTTATGTTGGCGTGGGTGTAGGTGGAAATCTTGGGACTTATCGCCAGTATTTTGGTGAGTTTACGAATAGCAAAACAAAACTCGGTTTTGCAGCCCGCCCTGAAGCCGGAATTTATATCCCAGTTGGAAGATACAGGGAATCAAGTATAATGGTAGGTGCCGCGTATAATTATCTTCCTTTTAAACAGGATAATCTTACGGATATGAGCAATCTCGGACTGCATGCTGGTTTTAAGTTTCCATTGCGATAATAGAAAAACCGGAATATATATTTAAGAGGATCCTATATGATCCATAAGTCGATACCCTGATAATGAAAAAAACACAAATGGAATTTGTCAATTGTAAGGAGTACAATCCTGATTCGAAACGACGGGTTGTGATGCATGTTATTGAAACTGAAAGTGAAGATCGGAACGTTGAATGAATGGAATGTTTAATGAGCTGAATGAATGGAATGTGATTTTGAGAAGTGTTAAGTGTTTCCAGGTGGCGGAAGAATGGTTGGTCGTAGCGGAGTGAGAAGGAAATCGTTGAATGCCGGAAACTAGCGGAGACTAGAGAGAGTGATTTGAGATTAATTCAGGAGCTGCAAGTTTTGTATGAGTTACGGGCAGTATTGATTTGAGGATTATGAAAAGTGGATTATGATCGGCCCGTAGAAAGTGAAGAATTCCTGGTGAAGATTGATTGCGACTAAGTGGGAGGAAAGAATTTGAATGTAATCGGGAAAAAAGAATTTCAGTTTCGAAAGTGTTTTAGGTTGAGGATTGATTGTACAGGTAAGGTTAGAGGACAGTTTGTGTGTTGTGCCCGTGATGTAAATCACGGGCTTTTTTAGTTCAATGTGGGATCGATCGGAAAGTTTGCCATCATCTCAAACTCGGTGCCAAGTAATTTTAAAGAAGCCTTCCAAATTTCGTCTGTACGGCTATGGAAAACAAGCTTCCTGTTGGCCTCGGCCAAAAGCCATGACTTTTCCTTCAGTTCACCGCTAAGCTGGCCATTGCCCCAGCCGGAGTATCCTATAAAAAAGCGGATCTTTGTTTTGTCAATTTCACCCGAACGAATTAACCCGATTGCTGTTTCAAAATCTCCACCCCAGCAGATGCCGTCAAACACCTCGAAGCTTCCTGGAATTTTTTCAGGATACTGGTGAAGGAAATGAATGGTATCCATCTGAACCGGTCCGCCATAAAATACCGGCAACTTTAATTCGCTCATATCATTCATCAATTCGTCGAGCGTATGATCAAAAAGCTTGTTAAGTACGAAGCCAAAACTCCCCTCATCCTGGTGATCACAAAGCAGCACAACAGTCCGCATAAAATTGGGATCTTTCAGAAATGGCTCCGCTATGAGTAGTATTCCTGGTCCTGGTTCTATCATATTCCTAAATTAATATAAAAACTTCAAAAATCTGGCCGCTTGACTTGTGTTCTGCCCGCAAAACAGTCTTATTTTTTTACCAGTAAGCCAGGGTTTTCCAGTAAAAATTTTCCGAACCGGATCATCAGCAGTTTTGTTTTGGAGGATTTGCGCGAAGTTTTGTTTTGGAGGTGTTGCAGGAAAGGCGTTACTTGTAAATCTTAGTTAAAACAAACGGCGAAGGCTATCCGGAATAAGTGTTACGAAAGCCTTTGCTAAATTTGTTCTCTGTAAAAACCCTACACGCGAACCCAATAACCAACTGCCAGCCGGAGCTAATTATTTCCCCGGCCAGTTAAAAACAGCTACTAAGTGAAAAAAGTTTTTCCGGTAATTATTGTTCTGATCACCTTCTCTCTCATAGGAACGATTTA
Organism: Flavitalea sp.; assembly: GCF_035489435.1. Taxonomy (NCBI): domain Bacteria; kingdom Pseudomonadati; phylum Bacteroidota; class Chitinophagia; order Chitinophagales; family Chitinophagaceae; genus Flavitalea; species Flavitalea sp. The sequence goes on along the minus strand of NZ_DATHKG010000021.1, from coordinate 10,809 downwards.
TGTTCAGTATAGCTGGTTAAGAACTATGCTTGCAGGTAAACAGGAAGAATTCAAGGCTAACATATTTGCTTCGATTTCTGAAGTAGGTACCGAACTGATGGAGCAGCGGAGTGCAGTTCCGGCGCTTAAAAATTTTCGTTCAAAGCCCGGGTTCAAATGGCCTTCCGCAGAGTTTAACATGGAACTGATGCGCCCCCCGACTATTTCCCAGAAATTTACCTGGTATGTAGTTGAAGAAAAGCTCAGGAGAAACATGGAGAAACACGGACTTAAAAACCTCAAATTCGAGTTTGCAATAGTAACCGGCAATTCTTCATCAGTTCCCGAGCTTAAGTCAAAGGGGTTTATGAAGGAACTTGAGAAAAACGATTCCATCAACTCTCTCACCTTTGTTTATCCATTTCAACCTCCTCCCGGCAGCGACCTGGAAAATCTTGTCCAGGATGAAACCATGTTTGTGCTTGTTCCTGATGTAAAGTTGGTGGCATTAAAACAAATTCAATGGATGATTCTTGGAGCTGGATTTTTTACCCTTATGATCATCGCGGCATTTTATGTAACCGTAAGTGCTTTATTAAGGCAGAAGAAAATGAGCGAAATAAAAAATGATTTTATCAATAACATGACGCACGAGTTCAAAACCCCTCTTGCTACCATTTCACTTGCCGTTGATGCACTCCGTAACCAAAAAGTGATTGATGACAAGACCAAGATGAATTATTTCAGCGGCATCATAAAGGAAGAGAACAAAAGAATGAACAAACATGTGGAAACCATCCTGCAGGCTGCACTGATGGACCGACAGGAAGTTCAGCTAAACAAACAACCAATATATGTGCATGCCCTCATCAAAGACGTACTTGATAATTATGCACTGCAACTCTCTGAAAAAAACGGAAAGGTCGAACTTCAGCTGAACGCTAAAAATGATTTGATTGAAGCGGACGAGGTACACTTTAGAAATCTAATTTCCAATCTTATTGATAATGCGGTTAAGTATAGCCGTGAGGACCTGCTTCTGAAAATTACTACTCACAGTACTGCAAAAAACCTGGTGATCCGCTTCGAAGACAATGGCATCGGGATGAGCAAAGAAACGGTTAGAAAAATATTTGAAAAATTTTACCGCGCACATACAGGAAACATCCATAACGTCAAAGGATTCGGACTTGGCCTCAGTTATGTAAAAACCATTATTGATGCACATCATGGAAAAATAAAAGTGGATAGTGTGCAGGGCAAGGGATCGACATTCACTCTTGAACTTCCTTCGCAAAAAACGTAATCTAGTTGTGAGTTATGAGTTATGAGTTATGAGTGAGTGTTGAGTTGTGAATGATGAATGCGAAACACAAAACGAATTAACTCATCACTCATCCTCTCGTCACTCACTCATAACTCATAACTCATAATTCTTATAAGGCATCCGTCTCCATAACTCAGGAACCGATAATCATGGTTTAGGGCATAATCATAAATCTTTCGCCAGTTTTTTCCGGCAAGGGCAGCAACCAACAACAAGAGAGTTGATTTTGGTTGATGGAAATTTGTGACTAAGGCATTCGCCACCCGGAAACGATAGCCCGGTCCTATCAGTAACTGGGTTTTGGTGATGAGCCGGTCCTGGTGTTGGTTCAGCATCCATTTTTGTAGGGCAGATAGCGCTTCTGATGGGGAAGCGACCGCATTACCATTTTCATATGCAAACCATTGACTGATTGGAAGTTCTGATGTTTTAATTGAAGGGTTCGCCAATACCTTAATTCCCATCCAGTAAAGACTCTCGATTGTGCGCATAGAGGTAGTACCTACCGCAGTAATATGTTTGCCGGTAAAAGCGGTTATATGTTTCAGTGAGTCCAGGTCTACATCAATCAATTCGGCATGCATTTCATGATCCTCCATTCTTGATGCTTTAACAGGTTTGAAGGTGCCTGCACCAACATGCAGGGACACAAAAGCCTGCTTTATATTTCTTTCTTTGATAGAAGTCATCATCCCCGCTGTGAAATGAAGTCCGGCAGTTGGTGCAGCTACGGATCCGGCTTCATCTGCATAAATTGTCTGATATCTTGTTAAGTCGGAGATTTCTGCAGCTCTTTTGATATACGGAGGCAACGGCATACTCCCGGTCTGATGCAACACCTCGGCAAAAGACAATTCATCACTGTCCCAGGTAAAACGGATAACAAAAGCTTCGCTTGATCGTGATACAAAACTCGCATTTAACACCAGCCCGCGGTCACCATGTAAGAAAGGTTTGTGCAGTACCTGGCCCGGTTTCCATTTCGATGCACCACCGATCAGGCAAGTCCAGCTTACATCGCGGGTACGGTTAAGCGCTACCTGCACCTGGCCACATTCGGCTACCGGTTCCAGGCAGAAAATTTCAATCTTACCCCCACTTGGTTTGGAAAAGATCAGCCTTGCTTCAATCACCCTGCTGTTATTAAATACCATCAGCGAATCTTCGGGAATATGGGCGGCAAGATTTCTATACACATCTTCTGTCAAATCTCCATTATCATAAATCAACAGCTTAGAGAGATCTCTTTCAGCAAGTGGATGGCTGGCAATTTTTTCGGCCGGGAGGTTATAATCGTAATCTTCAATAGACAGATCTTTCATGCACTGTTTTTCGGAATAAACCGCGAATCTAGGTAAAACCTGAGTTTAAAGGTTGCCTTTTGCGGGGCGGCTGGGAGATTACTGTCACATTATGAGGAGGTTATAACTATAACGCACAGTTTATCAACAGGAAATGCACAGGATATTAACATTAATTGATGGACATTTCGCCTGCCAACCGAGCCAGAGTTCAGGCTGGCACACTCTTCAGTACTCAACAGAGATGTGGATAAAATAAAACCGAACCCATTTTGTCTAAAAGTGGGAAAAAGTGTTATTTTGTGGTAATTATAAATTTCGTCGACGTAAATCATTGTAAATAATGCAACTAATAGGAGAATTTGAGGTGACCCTTGACGCCAAGGGACGGTTTCTCCTACCGGCATTAATCAGGAAACAACTTCCCGATGATTACGGCGGTGAGTTTATAATGGCAAGGGGTGAAGGCAAGTACCTTAACCTCTTTCCGAAGGCCAGTTGGTCAAACATGATGGAAAAAGATTTCGGCAAAGTTAATCAAATGAATAAAGACGGTGCCGACTATCTGAGGGCAATGATGAGGGGAGCGACACCAATGGAGTTTGATTCTGCAGGCAGATTATTGGTTCCGCCAGGATTAAAACAACATGCGGGGCTTACAAAAGAAGTGGTGCTGCAATGTATTAAGGACCGTGTAGAGATCTGGGATAAACAAAAACTGGAAGAGTGGGAGCAGGGAATGACCGAGGAGAGATTGCATTTGTTGTCAGAAAAAGTGAATGGCGGTCCACGTCTGGGTTAAGACCGTCAGCTAATTGAAAGTATAAGATATGGACAACAAGGAACAACCGGTTTACCATATACCAGTTCTTTTACAGGAATCAATTGAAGGGCTGAAAATTAAGCCGGATGGGATTTATGTCGATTGCACTTTCGGTGGTGGCGGACATAGCAAGGAGATTTTGAAAAATCTGGGTGATGAAGGGAAGCTGTTTGCATTCGACCAGGATGCAGACGCAAAACGAAATGTGCCTGATGATAAGCGCGTGATTTTTATAGCTCATAATTTTCGACACCTGACCCGCTTTCTGCGGGTTAACAAGGTTTCGAAAGTAGATGGGATTCTGGCAGATCTGGGAGTAAGCAGTCATCAGTTTAACGAAGCGGATAGGGGATTCTCAACAAGGTTCGAAGGTGATTTTGATATGAGGATGAATCGGAATCAGAAATTGACGGCCGCTGATGTAGTGCAGACATATACGGAACAGCAGCTTCATAAGTTGTTTGAAAAGTACGGAGAAGTAACGAATTCAAAAACGCTGGCAAAAACAATAATACAGGTTAGAACTTCAGTATCACTTAAAACCATAACCAACTTCAAAAATGCTGTTCATCATGTCGTAAAGGGAAACCCGAACAAATATTTTGCGCAGGTTTTCCAGGCTTTAAGAATTGAGGTGAATGACGAGCTGGGAGCATTGAAAGAAATGCTTCTGCAAGTGCCGGATCTGTTGAGTCCGGAGGGGAGGATCGCAGTAATTACTTTTCATTCTTTAGAGGATAGGTTGGTCAAAAATTTTTTCCGCAAAGGAAATTTCGAAGAAGCCGAAGAAAATACAGATCCCTTCGGAAGAACAGATGACCAATCAACACTTAAAATCATAACTAAGAAGCCGATCGTTCCGAATGAAAAGGAGCTTAAAGCAAATCCGAGATCAAGAAGTGCTAAACTAAGGGTTGCAGAGAAAAAAGATCTATAGGAAATAATCAATAGGTAATAAACATAAATCAAGAGGTAATAAACAAAATCAGTATCAAAACAGTATTCCGGGATAACCAACACCACTAATGAAAGAATCTGATACAATAGAACAGGAAGAAACATTTGGTGATGAAGCACCGTTCGCTGAAGATGCTTCCGTAGTTGAACCAAAAAAATCAACCCGGAAGAAAAACAGCCGGCCTGCATGGAAGCGAATGTTGAGTTACAGATGGATTATGCGCAACATTCCATATTTCCTGTTCCTGGCGGTACTGGCAGTTGTTTATATCTATAACGGTCACTATGCCGACAAAACCATCAGGCATATGACAAGGGTAAACAGGGAACTGAAGGAATTGCAGTATGAATACAAGACGATGAAAAGTGAAGTGATGTTCAGAAGCAAACAAAGTGAACTTGCAAAAGCAGTGGCGCCATTTGGATTGAAGGAGTTATTACAACCGCCGTTGATTATCGGTGACAGCATAGCAGCAAACAAGCCATAAAAGCATAAATAAAAGTCGGAAAAGTCTTGGAAGTAAAACGGGACATATTGTGGAGAGTTTACCTGTGTTTCATAGGTATCGTGGTGTTTAGCTTCGTTATCATTGGCCGTGCAATTTATATTCAGCAGGCCCAGGGTGAATATTGGATCACCCAGGCGAACAAGCAACAACAACATTTTGTTGATATCGATGCCCAGCGAGGTACAATATATAGCGAAGACGGAAGTATGTTGAGTACTTCCATTCCCTTTTTTGATATCTATATTGATTTTGGAGCTGAAGGTCTCCACGATAAGGATGGAAAAAGATTTAAAGAGAATGTCGATTCGCTTGCCTGGAGTCTCTCAGACTACTTCAAAGACAAATCAAAAAAAGAATATAAAAATTTATTACAGGCGGGTTTCCGGAGAAAGGACAGGTATTTCCAGTTAAAAAGAAACCTGAGTTTCCAACACTATAAGGCTATGCGCGAATTTCCATTGTTCAGAATGGGTCGTAACCGAAGTGGTTTTATTGCAGAAGAAAAAGGCAAACGATTAAATCCATTTGGCTTACTCGCCAATCGAACTATTGGATTGTCGCGCGATTATGTTACCAGTGATGGCAAAATCAAAAACACAAATGTTGGTCTTGAAAAAACATATGACACATTACTGAAAGGGGAAAGCGGAAAGCGCCTTGTTCGTTTTCTTGCGGGAGGTGTTTATGTACCTGTTGAGGGATCAGAGATAGAAGCAAAAAACGGCAAGGATATCAATACCACTTTAGATGTAAACATCCAGGATATAGCTGAAAACGCATTGTTGAAAGTGATGGACTCAAATGATGCACAAACCGGCACCTGTATAGTGATGGAAGTAAAGACAGGCAAGATTAAAGCAATCGCAAATCTTGGCCGGACGGCTGAAGGAAAGTATTGGGAAGATCTGAATTATGCAATCCGGGCATCTGAGCCTGGTTCTACTTTCAAACTTGCCACTATGCTGGCAGTATTGGAAGATAAACATGCCACCCTTAATACCAAGGTTGATCTTGAAGGTGGAAGCTGGAAAGTTTTTTCGCGGACTGTTTATGACAGCGAACCACATAAACCACATGATGGTACATTAAAAGAAGCTTTTGAGTACAGTTCTAACGTTGGGATGGCAAAAATAGTAATGGCTCACTATGCAAAAACGCCTGACAAATTTGTGAGTCATCTGCGCAGGCTCAGGTTCAACCAGCCATCAGGTATCGACTTGTTAGGCGAAACAACACCTGTCGTTAAAACACCTAAATCAAGAACCTGGAGTGCTACTTCTCTTCCATGGATGAGCTTTGGATATGAAGTACTGGTAAGTCCTTTGCAAACACTGATGTTGTACAACGCTGTTGCCAATAACGGTAAGATGATGAAGCCTTACCTGATCAACTCCATAAGTGAATCTGGGATAGTTGTTAAAGAAAATAAACCTGAAGTGCTCGAAGAAAACATCTGCAGTTCCGAAACTCTTCGCCAGCTGCAGGAAGCGTTGATCGGAGTATGTGGTACTGAAGGAAAGGGAACTGGTTATAAACTTTTTAAGGGTGCAGGATATAGTGTAGCAGGTAAAACCGGAACTGCACTTGTTGCCAATGGTAACAGGGGCTATGCAGATCATATATACCAGTCTTCATTTGCCGGATATTTTCCGGCTGATGATCCACAATATTCATGTATCGTGGTTATAAAGAATAAACCCTTTGCAAAAGTTTATTATGGTGCTGCAGTTGCGGGACCCGTATTCAAAGAAATATCAGACAAACTTTTTGCGCTTAATGCAAACAAAAAGAAAAATAAATTGGAGTATCTGCCGGCAAAAGATAGTAGTAACTATTATTTCGCAGGTGCTTCAAAAGATATCAGGCAGGTGATGGATAGATTACAACTGTCTTATTCCGATTCAGTGTTGAATAGTGATTATACAAGAGTATATGCAGTGAACTACAATCCGGTATTGAAGACCAATGAAATCAGGAAAGCGATAATGCCTGATCTGCGTGGCATGGGGTTAAAGGATGCCGTTTACCTGCTTGAAAGCATGAACCTGAAAGTGAGTGCGAAAGGTAAGGGAAAGATCAAACAACAAAGCATAGATCCAGGTGCGGGAATAAGTAAAAATCAGAAAGTAACATTGGAGCTTAATTAAAAGTGATAAGTGGCAGTACTACAGGACATATTATACAAGGTGGCTATTCGCTCGGTTTCGGGAAACACCGGCATCGAAGTGAAGGATCTCCAGATTGATTCACGCAAAGTGACGAATGGCAGTGCTTTCATTGCTATCCGGGGTGCTGTTGCAGATGGTCATCAATTTATTGATACGGCCATAGAAAAAGGTGCAGTTGCCATCATTCTTGAAAACATGCCTGCTTCCGTAAAAGAAGGCATTACTTATATCCACGTGCAGGACAGCGCTTCGGCCGCGGGATACATGGCTCATAATTATTTTGGTCAGCCATCTGAAAGTCTAAAACTGGTTGGTGTTACAGGAACAAATGGTAAAACAACAATTGCGACATTGTTGTATAAGCTTTATACAAAACTTGGTTATACTTGCGGGCTGCTAAGTACTGTTCAGAATCATATCGGCAATAAGGTTGTCGAAGCAACTCATACAACGCCTGATGCAATAACTCTGAATGCGATGCTTAAGCAAATGGCAGATGAAGGCTGTACACATGTTTTCATGGAGACAAGTTCGCATGCGCTTCACCAGTCACGCGTGGCAGGTCTGAAATATGCGGGTGGTATTTTCAGCAACATTACCCATGATCATCTTGATTATCACAAAACTTTTGATGAATACATCCGCGTAAAAAAATCGTTTTTCGATAATCTGCCTTCAGATGCATTTGCGATCTCAAATGCTGATGACAAAAGAGGCGCCGTTATGCTTCAGAACACTTCTGCAGCAAAGTATTTCTATAGCCTGCATACGATGGCGGCTTTCAAAGGAAAGATCCTCGAAAATGGTTTAACCGGGCTATTCATGACGATCAATGACCAGGAAGTTCATTTCCGGCTGATCGGTGAATTTAATGCTTATAACCTGCTGGCAGTTTATGGAACGGCGATCAGCCTTGGGCAAAACAAAGAAGAAATATTATTACACCTGAGTGCGCTCTCCGGTGCAGAAGGACGGTTTGATTATATCATTTCACCGAAAGATAAAATTATTGGAATCGTTGATTACGCTCATACACCAGACGCTCTGATAAATGTGCTGGCAACAATTCAAAAATTGCGTAAGGGTCATGAACAGATAATCACAGTTGTGGGATGCGGTGGGGACAGGGATAAAACGAAAAGGCCTTTGATGGCTGAGGCATCCTGTGAATACAGTGACCGCGTGATTTTCACTTCAGATAATCCACGCAGTGAAGATCCGGCGGAGATCCTGAAGGACATGGAAACAGGTCTTAATACAGCAGCAAAAAGAAAATATATATCAATAGTTGACCGTCGGGAAGCAATAAAGACTGCAGTAAGTCTGGCCCAGCCGGAAGACATTTTACTGATAGCGGGCAAGGGGCATGAAAAGTACCAGGAAATAAAAGGCGTTAAATATCCTTTTGATGACAAAAAGGTTTTGATGGAACTGTTCAGTATGCTTGAAAAATAAAAAATATGCTCTATCATCTTACAGAATGGTTACAACGGCTGGGGTTCAAGTATCCAGGAAGTGCACTGTTTCAGTTCATTACTTCCCGGGTGTTGCTGGCCGTTATACTATCCCTGGTGATATCAGCATTGTTTGGCAAAAAACTGATCAATTACCTGCGTAAAAAACAGATTGGTGAAAGTGTGCGTGAGCTGGGGCTTGCTGGTGAACAGCAGAAAAAAGGTACACCAACAATGGGTGGATTGATCATCATCATGGCGATCCTGATACCAACACTGTTGCTTGCTGATCTTAACAAAGCTTATATCCGCCTGATGATTTTCAGTACGATCTGGTTGGGTATGATTGGCTTTATTGATGATTACCTGAAGCTGAGATCTAAAAAACGTGCTCAACAGGCGGGTGGAAATTATAAGAAAAGTAACGACGATGGTCTGGCCGGCTGGTTCAAAATATTAGGACAGGTTGTACTGGGTCTGGTTGTTGGTCTCACGCTCTATTTCAATGAGAACACCAGCGTATGGCGTGAATATATCGGTGAAACGTTGCCGGCCGATACATCGATCGTAAGAAAAGTAATGTTCGACGGAAAAGAAAGAGTATTTGTGGTGGTGGAAGAACCAATTACTACGATCCCCTTTGTGAGAAATCATGAGTTCAGGTATTCGAAGTTTTTGCCTGAAGCAGCCAGGGGCCTCACCTGGATTTTATATGTGATCGTGGTGATTTTTATAATTACCGCAGTTTCCAATGGTGCGAATATAACTGATGGTCTCGATGGACTTGCAACGGGGGTGAGCGCCATTATTGGTGCATGTCTTGGCATATTCGCTTATGCAAGTGGTAACCTTCGGTTTGCTGAGTATCTGAACATCATGTATATACCGAATCTTGGCGAGCTATCCATATTCATTGGTGCAATGATTGGAGCCTGTGTTGGTTTTCTATGGTATAATTCATATCCGGCCCAGGTATTTATGGGAGATACTGGTAGCCTGATGCTTGGAGGTGTAATTGCGGCGCTTGCAATAATTGTTCGCAAAGAGTTGTTGATACCAATTTTTTGTGGAGTATTCCTGGTGGAGGTGCTAAGCGTGAGTATACAGGTCACCTATTTTAAATACACTAAAAAGAAATATGGGGAGGGAAGGAGAATTTTCCTGATGAGCCCGCTGCATCATCACTACCAGAAACTGGGTTATCATGAAAGTAAAATCGTAACCCGGTTCTGGATCGTAACAATTCTCTGTATCGTCTTCGCAATCGTTACATTAAAAATGAGATAATAAGATTGAGTAACAGGATGATCATATTGGGAGGAGGCGAAAGTGGAGTTGGCGCAGCGATACTTGCAGTTAAACAGGGGTTTGATGTGTTTTTATCGGACGGTGGAAAGATACCGGCAAAATATATCACAGAACTGGAGGAGAATGGAATAAAATACGAACAGGGTCAACACAGTGAAGACATCATATTGGCTGCTGACGAGATTATTAAAAGTCCCGGTATCCCGGAAAAAAACGAACTGGTAAAAAGGATCCGTGCGAAAGGAATCAAAATAAGCTCTGAGATTGAATTGGCTTATCGGTATAAGGGCAACAGCAAGATTGCTGCAATTACAGGAAGCAATGGTAAAACAACAACAACTTCCATTGCCTGGCAAATCTGCTCTAAGGCCGGTATTGATTGTGCAGTTGTAGGCAATATTGGTTTTTCATTTGCGAGGCAGGTAGCGCAGGATCCGAAGGAATGGTATATAGTGGAAGTGAGTAGTTTTCAACTCGATGATATTCATGAGTTCAGGCCGGACATAGCGATCCTGACGAACATTACAGAAGATCATCTTGACAGGTACGATTACAATTTTGAAAATTATATAAGAAGCAAGTTCAGGATTGCGGAAAATCAGACCAGCAGCGATTATTTTATCTATTGCGAAGATGATCCGGTAACCATGCAATACATCAGGAATTTTACTATCCATTCTAACCCATTACCATTCAGTATGAATAACGAAACTAAAAGAGGCGCATTTTTAAAGAACGGCCAGATGACCATTGCAACCGGCGAAGAAAAGGTTCAAATGAGTATTTATGATTTTGCAATTAAGGGCAAACACAATCAATACAACACTATGGCAGCATGTACAGCAGCTGTTCTGATTGGTGTGCGGAAAGAGAAGATCCGTGATGCAATGCAGAACTTTGAATCGTTGGAACACCGGATGGAACATGTAAGTACTGTAAGAGGAGTTGATTTTATCAACGACTCCAAGGCTACGAACGTGAAC